>JAITPP010000043.1 GCA_031289385.1 Prevotellaceae bacterium
TATTTATACAAATTTAGCATTATTCATTACATTTTTAAGTGCGGTATTTGCAGGCGGAATAATATTTTTAGGATTTGTTATAAAGGGCAGCAAAGACAAGCAAGAGAAAGAAATTACTCAAAACAAAACACAATGAAATTAGCGCCAAAAATTATCCTTATTTTGGGAATATTGATTCTTGTTTGCTGCCTTTTCCTGTTTTTTGCAGGCAAGGCATCGTTAGCGGGCACATTGTCTCTGTTAATAGCAGACGTTTTGTTATGTACATCAATGTTTATTTCGATAAGGCGCAACAAAAAAGCGAAATAAAATAAACAAATAACTCGCATTATTAGATGATTTATTATCTTCTTTTACTCAACAAGCACAAGAATCTCGCCTCCAAACGGGAATTTGACCGCAAAAAAAAGATGATTATTGCCGCAGTGCAGATTTTCACTCTGATATTTTCATTGTGCTTGTTGTTTGTCGCCATGACGAAAGAAGAAATTGAAACACTTACCCCATTTTTATTGCCTGCAATTGTTGTTTTAGATTTTTCACTGCGTTTTTTTATAAAGAAAAATGCAAGTGCGCCGATATTTTCATATTTAACCCTGCCCATACCACGCAAAGCATTGATTTTGTACATTGTTTTGTCGGATTTACTGCGTTTTTGGATTTGGGGATGCTGGCTGATTTATTGTGGAATATGTTGGGCAACCGGATTTTTAACGCTGTTGAACATAATTAACTTGTTGATTTTCATATTATTGAATAATTATATAATTATGAGTGCCAAAGCGTTAATTGGAGTTTATGCTATTTTAATTTACCCATTTTGTTTGGGTTTTAATCTTGCTCTTTTTTTGGTATGCAGCATAACAAACCCATTTATAACTGTGTTCATTGTTGCATTAGCAGTATTTCTATTGGTTGCTGCCACATTTTACACATTGAAAGAAAATCTATATAAAGAACTAAATAAATCTGCTTTATGAACTTAATTTTATTTGAATGGAAGTTAATGACAAGAAACAAACGCTTAAAACAGCAATTTGTAATATTGGTATTTTTTCCCCTTGTTGTTTATATGTATTTTTTTAACCAGAAAATAATCGAAAATGCTTTTTATAAAGATTTTTTGCTAATAGCAATGTTTTTACCTTCAGGCGCTTGCTTTGCTCCATTTTCAATTGGGATGAACTCCGCCTTTATAGAAAAACAAATAACAATACCAATTGCACTCTTTAAAATATTGCAGGCAAAATACAGATTATATTGCATTATTGCTTTGTTTTTATTTATAATTTTATTGCCAAGTGTGTTTTTAGGCGTAAAAATACCCGAACTCGTTGCGACTTTTTTCTTTTCGGTCGGTTTTTTGTTTTTTGTTTATTTTTTGACCGTACTATTGTCATATAAAGCGTTTGATATAAAGGGTTCAAGCTTTATAAACTATCAGGGCGCTGACTTTGGTAATTGGTTTTTACCTGCTATTTTACTGGCTGTAATTTATTCTGTTATGTCAACATTATACATTTTTTTTAGTTCTAAAATTATTATTACAAGTATGGCTGTCACAGGTCTGATTTGTATTGCGACAAGTAATTTGTGGCTGAATTTTATTGCAAAAAAGATTGTAAAAAAGAGATACTACAGATTAGAACGTTTTAGAGAAAAATAACTTTATATCGTCATTGCGGGCTTGACCCGCAATCCCCAAAAATCAAGTAATATGCTAAAAATAAACAATTTATCAAAAAGTTTTGATAATATAGAAGTGCTAAATATCCCTCAATTAAATGTAAAAAGTGGGGAGCTGGTCGGCATTGTGGGTAATAACGGCGCAGGCAAGACAACGCTTTTTCGCTTGTGTCTGGATTTGCTGAAAGCAGAAAAAGGAAGCGTTTCGATTGAAAATCAAGATGTTAGTCAATCGGAAACTTGGAAAAATATTACAGGCTCGTTTATCGATGAACGTTTTCTTATTGATTTTCTTACGCCCCAAGAATACTTTTCTTTTATAGGCAATATCTATAATTTAACAGAAATGGAAACAAACGACCATCTTGCTGATTTTGAGAAATTTATGTCCGATGAAATTTTGGGACAAAAAAAGAAATACATTGAAAAGTTTTCAAAAGGCAACAAGCAGAAAATCGGAATTGTCGGCGCAATGCTAATGCGCCCTAAACTGTTGATTTTGGATGAGCCATTTAATTTTCTTGACCCGTCGTCGCAAATAGAAATGAAAAATCTGTTGCAAAAATACAACAGGGAATTTGGTGTAACTATCTTGTTATCAAGCCACAATATCCAATATGTTGCCGATATTTGCAGCAGGATAATCATTCTTGAACGTGGCTGCATTTTTCGAGATGTGGACAGTATTACAGAATCTACAAAACAAGAATTAGAAAATTATTTCAATAAATGATTTTTTTTCAAAAGCGCAAGCCGTAAGTTTGCATCGCTCTGTTGTTGGAGGCATTCCTAACGGAATGCCGATTGGTAGGGCATTTGTCATTTCTACCGAGCGATAATCCCTATGGATTTTTTCATCTGTTATAACTTTTTTTCATTGTTTGTTTTTACAAGTAAAAAAATCATTGTCAATTTATTTTCATATCTTTGCCCCCGAAAAAACAAAAAAATTAAGTCTAACTTAATACTTATTTAGTATGTCATTAAAATTATCTACCAACGACAGAAATATTATTTTGATACATTCCGTACTCTTTTTTATATCTCTTATATGTGTTATATATGTCAATGTAAATTTTTTAGGGCTTATGGGTTGTAATGTCGGTTTCATTTTGGGAATTTACCTTAAAAACAAAAAGCAACTGCAAATTCTAAAAAAAGACCTGATTGTCATTGTTATACTTGCTTTTGTTGCGATAATTGTCAGTTTTTTACTGTATTATACACTCAGAGAAAAGAGCATTTATGCAGTAATTTCAACAAATTTGATATTATTAACATTTGCAATTAACTATATAATACATATCACAAAAAAACATAGTAAATAACGCCAAGCATTACCAAAAAATGAGTTTCTATTATGATTTTATATAGAGATTCGTTTTTTATAAAATAATTATAATATGGACAAAAAAGAAATTATTAACACATTGACATCACAACATTATTCCTATAAAGAAACCGATAAAGGAATAGATGTTATAATTGCGAAACATTGTTATTTATCTTTGTTTTTGCAAAATGATTTGT
>JAITPP010000048.1 GCA_031289385.1 Prevotellaceae bacterium
TTTGTTGATTTGAAAATAAGCAGGCAGATAAAAAATAGTGGTTAAAGATTAATGATTAGTGGTTAATAGCGGCTAAATACTAAATACCAACGACTAAATACTTTTTTTGTTGATTTTAGCACGTAGATTACGCAGATGTTGCGGATTTTAAATATTCAAAATCTTTATGAACTTGATAAACTTTATGAACTTTAAAAACTTTATGAACTTGATAAACTTTATGAACTTTAAAAACTTTATGAACTTGATAAACTTTATGAACTTGATAAACTTTATGAACTTGATAAACTTTATGAACTTGATAAACTCTTCCGCGCAATTATTCTCTATTTTTTTCTTTAATAATCTCTAAAAATCGTCAGTTCATTGACTAAATTTACATGAAAATCGTCAATTGAAAAATAAATTTATTATTTACCGACTTAATGCCTATTCGCGTAATCTGAGAAAAGAAATAAGCAAAGCAGGAAAATGGTATTTTTTTGATAACGGAATACGAAACGCAATTATCAAAAACTTCAATCCTATTGCAATACGGCAGGATGTTGGCGCAATGTGGGAAAACTATATTATAAACGAGCGCATAAAAGCGAACAACAATAACGGTTTGGAAAAAGAATTTTATTTTTGGCGAACTTATGACAAACAAGAAATTGACTTGATTGAAGAATCGCCAACCACTATTAACGCAATTGAATGTAAGTGGAGTAACAAAAAAAACACTATGCCAAAAGCATTTAGAGAAGCATATCCAAATGCCGAATGTATGATAATAAACAAAGAAAACTATCTAAATTATATTTTGTAAATACATATAAATAAATGAATTGCAACTGAGATATTTTTTACAACAAAGTTAACAATTAACAATTAACAATTAACCACTAATCATTAACCACTAATAATTAACCATTAACCACTAATAATTAACCACTATTCTTGTTATTGGTTTTATTTACTGATTAATAATGAATTATGCTGTTTTTGCAATTAAATATCTGTTATATTTGTTATAATATCGAGTAAATTTTATCAACAAATCAAAACAAGTCTGATACTTTTAGTATTTTTGCATAAAAATAAGCGAATGAATTTTAACGAGGCAAAAATACGATGCGATGATTTACGCAAAATCATTGAGCAGCACAACAAAAATTATTATGTTGATGCAAATCCTACAATCAGTGATTTTGAATACGATTTGCTTGTAGTGGAACTTGATGCTATTGAAAAACAATTTCCTCAACTGCAAACATTAGATTCGCCTACGCAACGCATTGGCAGTGATATAAATAACGAATTTATTCAGATAAAACATAAATATCCAATGCTGTCGCTGGGCAACACTTATTCGGAAAACGATTTGAAAGAATTTGACCAGCGTGTGCGGAAAATTATAGGCGACAATTTTGAATATGTGTGCGAACTTAAATTTGACGGAGTATCAATAAGTTTGATTTACAAAAATGGAATTTTGCAGCAAGCGGTAACACGCGGCGATGGCGAAAAAGGCGATGATGTTACAACAAACATACGAACAATTAGAAATATTCCTCTAAAAATACACAATAATTTTCCCGAAGAATTTGAAATTCGCGGCGAAATTTTTATGCCACATTCGTCGTTTGAACGATTGAATAAAGAACGTGCCGACACCGGCGATACGCTGTTTGCAAATCCGCGAAACGCAACGGCTGGAACTATAAAACTGCAAAATTCGTCGCAGGTTGCAAAACGTGCACTCGACTGCTTTGTATATTATTTGCTTGGCGAAAATCTGCCTCGCACAACGCATTACGACAATTTGCAGGAAGCCGTAAAATGGGGATTTCCAATATCGAAAAATATAAAAAAATGCCCATCAATTAACGAAGTTTTTGAATACATAAACTATTGGGACACAGAACGAAAAAAGTTGCCCTATGACACCGATGGAGTTGTGATAAAAGTAAATAATATTGAACAACAAGAAGAATTAGGACTTACCTCGAAATCGCCGCGCTGGGCAATAGCATATAAATTTAAAGCAGAACAAGCCGTTACCGAATTGTTATCTGTTGATTTTCAGGTTGGACGCACCGGCGCAATTACTCCCGTTGCAAATTTGAATCCGGTACAACTTGCGGGAACAACTGTAAAACGCGCGTCGTTGCACAATCAGGAACAAATAAATATTCTTGATATTCGCATTGGCGACATGGTAATTGTAGAAAAAGGCGGAGAAATAATTCCCAAAATAGTGGGCGTTGATAAATCGCACAGAAACAGCGACAGCAAACCGTTTGAATACATTACGCACTGTCCCGAATGTGGAACAAAACTTGAACGCGAAGAAAGCGAAGCAAAACATTTTTGCTCCAACGAAAACGGCTGTCATCCACAAATAATAGGCAAAATAGAACATTTTATATCGCGCAAAGCAATGGCAATAGATGGTTTGGGTGTAGAAACTATTGAACTTCTTTACAAAAATAATTTGATAAATAATATTGCCGATTTGTACGATTTGAAAAAAGAACAACTTTTGCCATTGGAACGCATTGGCGAAAAATCGGCTGAAAACATAATAAAAAGCATTGAAGACTCACGAAACGTAGAATTTTCAAGAGTTTTGTTTGCAATAGGAATTCGTTTTGTTGGCGAAACAACAGCAAAAAAAATTGTGGAAGCCTTAAATTCAGTCGATAAAATTATGAGCGCAAACGAAGATGAATTATTGCAAATTGACGAAATAGGCGAACGAATAGCGCAAAGCATAATCAATTATTTCTCAATTCAAAAAAATCAGGAAATAATACAACGCTTGCGCCGCGCAGGATTGCAATTTGAAGCAAAAGAAACAAATAAAAAAATATCGGATAAACTTAAAGGCATGAGTTTTGTTGTGTCGGGAACATTTAGCTCGTATTCGCGCGACGAATTGAAAAAAATGATAGAGCAACACGGCGGCAAAAATGTATCGGCAATTTCTGCATCTACAACATATTTGCTGTCGGGCGAAAAAAGCGGACAAATGAAAATCGACAAAGCAAATAAACTGAATGTAAAAATTATTGATGAAAATCAATTTAATGAGCTAATAAACAAGTAATTTATGGTTGAATTTTTTAAGAAATTAATAGGCGAAAGAATTTTGAAAACGCGAGCATCGAAAAATAAACGCGAAAAAGCGTTTTGCAATATCGACTCGATGAAAAGCGTAGGAATTTTGTTTGAAAACACAGGAAATATGTATGTTGTAGCAAATAAAATGATGAAATTCTTTTTATCGCGGCGAATTAAAATATCTGCCATTGTATTTGAAAACATAAAACAGTCGGAACTCGAAAACAGAAAACAATTTCCAACCTATGTGAAAATATTTACAAAATCGAATTTAACATGGTATGGCAAACCCGATTGCAACGAAACAGACAAATTTATGTCGCAAAATTTTGACGTTTTAATTGATATGTCGCGCAGTTCAAATTATGTTTTCAAATACATATCAACATTGTCGATGGCGAAATTCAAAATCGGAGGAATAGAATATCAAAACGACCCTTTCGATTTAATACTTCTTGAAAAATCAGATGACGTAACAAAATTTGTGAGTTTAATAATAAATTTTTTATCAACAATAAAAGTACAAAATAATGCCAGAAAATAGAAAATACATAGAACAATCGGAAAAATTGGTAAAACGATACGAAAACGACAGACAACATTATTTTAAGTTGGAAGAATTTATTGCTATTGCCGATTATTATGCGCTCAACAACAATTACAAAAACGCTCTGGAAGTAAACAATACCGCCGAAATTTTTTATCCATCATCGTTCGAACTTAAAACAATAAAAGCCGATTTATATATCAAAAACAACGAATTTGAAAAAGCCGAAAAAATAATAAAAGATATAGAATACAACAGCGATGTAATTACAGATGTATATATCCTCAGAGGCGAAATATGCCTGAAAAAACGTCAGTACAAATCGGCAGAAAAATTATTTGATAAAGCCATAGAATTGTCTGACGAAAAAGACTTTGCAATAGAATTGATATGCGATTTTTTGGTAACAATGCATCAACTGCAACTTGCAAAAAAATATCTTGAACTCGCACAAAAAACAATCAAAAATATTAATCCCGACTTGCTGTATTGGCTTGCCAAATGTTATGAAACCGAAGCGGAATACGGCAAAGCGGCAAAAACATTAGAAAGCATGACGGAAATTACGCCCTTCGACGAATATCTGTGGGACGAACTTGGCGACACGTACATGCTGATAACAGAATACGAAAAAGCAATAAAAGCCTTTGATTTTCGACTTGCCGTGAGCGATAAAGATGCGCAGGATACATTAATCAACAAAGCCGAATGTCTTAGTATAATTGGAGAAAATGACTCAGCAAAAAAATTATACAACAAAATTTTAGACTCCGAAAAAGAAAATATTGACGCTATGTATGGTATTGCAAAATGCTACGAACACGAAAAATTATACGATGCAGCCGAAAAATTATATTTGAATATTATCGAAAAAGACAAAAAATATATTGAAGCATATTATGGGCTTGCATTGATATATTCAGAAAAAAACGAATTTAAAACTGCCGAAAAATTTCTGCGCAAAGCCGCCTTAGGCGACAAGGATATTTTAATTGAAATGAGTAAATTATTGCTTAAACAGGATAAAATTGAAGAAGCGCAGCAAACTATCGAAAATTTTATTAACGATTATCAATGCACTTCCGATTGCAACACATGGCTTATTTATGCCGAAATAATTTCGAAAACAGACATAGAAAAAGCAATAGAAATTCTTGAAAAAAAATATACCGAAATTTTTTATTCGCTGGCAGAAATTTGCTATCATTTAGCATATTATCATTTTAAAAACAACAATATACCGCAATGCCTTATTTACCTCGAACGCGGGCTTGAACTTGACGACAAAATGATAAAACCGTTTTTTGAATTATGCCCCGAAGCAAAACTTAACGAGCAAATAATGAATGTTTACTTATCTTTTATAACACGAAAATGAGAAAACAAACAAATTATATTCTCACATTTTTCAAAGGAATAGCAATGGGTGCAGCCGATGTTATTCCGGGCGTTTCGGGCGGAACTATTGCGTTCATAACCGGAATTTACGAACGCTTTTTAAACGCCATTAAAAGCATAAATATTGCCAATATAAAATTATTGCTACACGGAAAATTTAAAGAATTTTGGACAAATATCGACGGAACATTTATTGCTGTTTTGCTTGGCGGAATTGCTGTGAGTTTTTTAAGTCTTGCCAAATTAATAACTTATTTGATTGACAGTTATCCAATTCTTGTATGGGCTTTTTTTTCAGGTTTGATAGTTGCATCAACAATATTTATCGCCCGCAGCGTAAAATGGAATATCAAAACCGTTACCGCGTTTGCAGTTTTTGCAGTTTTTGCGTTTTTTATCACATCGCCCGAAAATTCGCCGATAAATTCGAGCGAAGCATCATACTGGTACATTTTTTTATGCGGCGCAATAGCAATATGCGCAATGATTTTACCCGGAATTTCAGGAAGTTTTATTCTTGTACTTTTAGGTGAATATTTGTTTATAATGGAATCGCTCGCCAAACTTGATTTTATCGTAATAGGAATTTTCTTATGCGGCGCAGGCGTTGGAATTGTTACATTTTCGAGAGTTTTATCGTGGCTTTTCAAACATTTTAAAATCATAACATTGGCATCGCTCACAGGATTTATGTTTGGCTCGCTCAATAAAATCTGGCCTTGGAAACACACACTCACAACATTTACCGACAGTCACGGAACAGAACAAGCATTATCGCAAAAAAATATTCTACCATCAGTTTACACCGAATTAACAAAAACCGATGCGCAAGTAGCACAAGCATTGATATTTGCCTTAATCGGATTTTTACTGATTTTTACGGTTGAATTTATTTCTAAAAAAATAACAAAAGAAAAAAATACCGCTATCTGAATATTTTTCTAAAAAAACTTTTCTCCGAAATAATTACAGTTCCTTTTAATATTGATTGTGGTTGAATATTGTCATTATTTTGCATATCTATTTTTAGGCGATATTTATTATTTTCGGTGTTTGATGTCAATTTGTATATGTCAGAAATTATGCCCTGCGTTTGATTTGCATTGTCAATATTGATATTTACGGTTTGCCCTATTTTTATTTTTTCTGTTTCATTTACATCTGAAAATCCGTATATACAATAATTTTCGGTTGGGATATTTAAAACAATTATTTCATTTTTTTTGACAAATTGCTTGTTTTTTACCAATAATTTCACTTTTCCATTTTTATGTGTATATAATTGGTAAACAGTATCAATAGTTTGTTCGTAAACAATTATTTCGGTTTTTTCGTTATTATCAAAAACTGTGTCAATTATAATTATTCCATCGTTGGTTGCTTTTACAAATTCGGCTTGTGGCTCGCTATGAATTGAAATTGACAAATTAATTGTTTCGCGATATGGAATAATTAAAGATATTATAAAAAGCGTTATCAATACAAATGCTATAATTGTCATAGCATAACGAACAAGAGCAGGCGGAATTTTTCCTACTATATTTCTGACTTTTTCGCTCCGTAATTCTATATTTTTATCTTCATTTGCCATAAATTTAATTACCTAATTCTAATTGATTTTTAACAAGTTCGTAATATTTACCTTTTAACAAAGTAAGTTCGGCATGAGTTCCCTGTTCGGCAACTTTTCCGTCGTCCAACACTATTATCCTATCTGCATTTTTTACCGTACTCAAACGATGAGCAACAATTATTACTGTTTTGTTTTGATAAAAGTTATTCAGATTTTCAACTATAATTTTTTCATTATTTGCATCTAACGCATTTGTTGCTTCATCGAAAAACAAAAACTGAGGATTTTTGTAAACAGCGCGGGCAATAAGAATACGCTGCCGCTGCCCTTGACTTACTCCTTGTCCGTCCTGTCCAATAATTGTATTATAACCCAACGGCAATGTTTCTACATAATCGGCAATATTTGCTATTCGTGCGGCTTCACGCAGTTTTGGCAAATCTATATCATTTTCCGAAACGGCTATATTGCGTGCAATAGATTCAGAAAACAAAAAACCATCCTGCATCACTGCGCCACATTCTTTGCGCCACCACGAAAGGTTAAAATCTTCGAGATTATCGTTTCCTACAATTATTTTTCCATCGTTTGGCGTATAATATCCTAAAAGCAGTTTTACAAGCGTTGTTTTTCCGCTACCGCTTGCACCTACAATAGCCGTAATTTTTGATTGTGGTATTTTTACATTTATATTTTTAAGAACATAATCGGCGCGAGCGCCATCGTATTTAAAACAAAGATTTTCAATTAAAATATCATTATTAATCGTTGAATTTATATGCCGCGATTCGTTTTCTTCGTTTTTTTGCGTATGAATTTCGCTCATGCGTTCAAGGCTTATACTTACATCTTGCCATTGGTATGCAAAATTCATTATTTGTTCTATCGGGCTATTGAGTTGCCCTATTATATATTGTACGGCAAGCATCATTCCTAATGTAAGTTCGCCGTTAATTACAGCCGTTGCCGCAAGCACGGTAATGATTATATTTTTAAGTTCGTTGATACAAATACTTCCTGCCTCCTGATTTTGTTGCAACGACAACGACTGCATATTTACATCAAACAAATCGGCTTGCACATCTTCCCATTCCCAGCGTTTTCGCTGTTCGCAGCCATGAAGTTTTATTTCCTGCATACCGTTTATAAGTTGATACACAACACTGCGGTTTTTTGCCTGTTGTTCAAAATATTTATAATCGAGTATGCGGCGTTTTTTTAGAAAAACCAAAATCCAAATTCCGTATAAAATACTGCCTGCAAGAAAAACAAAAAATATTTTAAGATTGTAAATAAACAATACTATGCCGAAAATAAAAAAACTGAATATCGAAAATAAAAGATTAAGAGTTTGAACGGTAAGAAAACGCTCAATACGGCTGTGGTCGTCAATACGCTGAAGCAAATCGCCAAGAAGTTTTGTTTCAAAAAATTTCATCGGCAATTTCATAAGTTTTATGAGAAAATCAGATATTAACGAAATATTTATGCGCGTGCTGATATGCAGAAGTATGCGGCGGCGAATAAAATCAATTACAGTGCGGCTAAACAGCAACATTAACTGAGAAATAAGCACAAGCCATATAAAACTTATATCTTTGCCCGAAATACCTGTATCTACAATAGCCTGAGTAAGAAAAGGAAATATAAGTTGCAACAAACTGCCGAACAGCAAACCAAGTATAAGTTGTACAAAAAGACGCTTGTATTTTAAAAAATACTTGCCCAAAAATTTTAATTTGTTTTTGTTTGGCGCAGCATCTCCTTTGTTATCGTAAAAAATATTTGTAGGCTCAAGCAGTAAGGCTATGCCTTTTTCTTCGCCTTGTGTTTTGGTGCTTATCCAATGTTCGCAAAATTCCTGCTGCGAATATTTAAGCAAGCCGCTACCCGGATTTGCCACATATACAACATAACCTTTGCGCGTTTTTTTTATTTTATATACTACTACAAAATGATTTTGCTGCCAATGAACAATACAAGGCAACAAGGCTTTTTGCGCAAGGCTCTCGAAAGCGAAACGCCCGCCTATTGTTCTAAAACCTATACGCTCTGCCGCCTTGCTTATACCAAGCAACGAAACGCCCTCTTTGCTGATATACGAATATGCACGCAAACTATCAAGCGAATAATTGCGCCCATAACGCATTGCCACCATTTGCAGGCAGGCGATACCGCAATCCATTGCGTCTGGTTGTTTGGTAAAGTTCATATAATTTTATTTTTGTCCTTTTAATATTGCAGATTCCGTTTTTTCGTCGCTTGCCTTAACATTTGCTTCATCTTTTTGCTGTCCCCAGCGGAATGTTTTTACAAATTTTATAAATATGCCTTTGCCTCGTTTAAAATCATTTATATATTCGTATCGTCTATATGGTGCAACCGTTGAATTATTTATTTCAATTCCTTTGGCATAATTTGATAATATATTAAAACAACCAATACCAAAGTAAAATTTTGAATTTATATAGTAAAGAGTTATTTTACTGCTATTTTCACTCCTGTATAAAGTTTCACCCCAAAAAGTGTCACTTGCTTTATTATTCATTTCATAAGTTAATTGAAACTTCTTATATTTAAAATTTATTTTTCCACCAAACCAAAATATAGAACTTCTATGTGTATATGTATTTCCATTACTAATATATCGGTCAAATCCACCAAAAAATCTGATATTAAATAAACTCCATACATTTTTGATTGTAATAACAGCAGATGGTTGAATCATCTGAAAATTTTTATGATTTTCAACTGTACGAATAATATGATTATCTCCCAAAAACGAACTTTCCATTAAAGGGCGTAATGTATATGAATATAGCATTTTTGTTAAAATATAAATATTTGGAGTTTCATAATCATAATAAAAACAACCTTGATAAAATTTGGAATTCTTTAAGTAAGCATTTCCTCTACGAATTTGAATAGAATCAATAAATTGGTCAATATTGCTTAAATATGATAAAGGCGGAAATTCATTATAGGCAATCATAACATCACAAGTTATATTACTTCTTTTTCCCATTGCATATTTTCCTGAAAATCCGCCAAATAGATTGTAATTAGTAATATTTATTTCACCAATTGTTTGGCTATTTCGGTGTAAAGAAATTCCTCCATGTATCCATGATTTTCCTTTTGTAAAGCGAACATTACCACCTGCTTCGCTTCTATTTATATAAATATTGGTAGTTGTTTTTTGTATTTTGTTATCATAAAAATTTTTAGTACTACTGTAATTATGTTTTAAGGCTGCATCAAAATTCATTTTCCATCCCGATTTACCTAAATTTATAAGATTTTCGTAAGAAACAGATGCATTATAAATTTGTTGCTTTTCGTCAACATTCGAATAAAAATAATTTTCTACTGTATTATCGTTCAATAACTCTTGATAATCTCTTTTGTAATTTCTTTTGTTGTAATTTCCAGATACACTTACATATAGCATTTGATTTTCGCTCAAAGGCTCTTGATAATAAACTCTAAGGCGAGGCGTAAATGCTGTATTTTGCGAATTATCTGTCATAAACAAAGTATCTGAACCTGTATTTGTAAATAATTTGCTTTTGAAATCATTATTAGGGAAACTTTCTATTTCACTACTTAATGCTACATCAAACATTCTGTTGTCTTTAAAATAATTGTATTTGAATCTGAAGTTATGAAATAAATATCTGAATCTTGCAGGTTCTCCGAGTTCTTTTCGTTCGATAGTAGTCCCGTTTAAATGAAATGTTTCCTCATTATCTCTCCACTGCGATTTTAAGTCGCGAAATTGCGGCATATAAGACACAGAAAACTGTGAATTTCCATTATAAAATTTTGCGGAAAATATATCTTCTCCATAAATCATAGTTAATCCGTTTGTAAAGTCAGTAACCAGCATACCGCCTTTTTCCACTTGCTTAACAACAAAATTGACAATTATGGATGCGCCAGCAAAACGTGCCGAAGGTATATCGGAATATTCAATATTTATTATAGTTTTGGAGTCTAAACCTATAATTTCATTATTATCGACTTCTCGTCCGTTAATAAGCAATACTGCGCTACCACCACCAAGAACAGAAATCGAATTTTTTACAATATCAATATTTAAACGAGGTAACTCAAGATTATCAAGCAGAATAAAACCTGTTGGTGATTTTTCTATTTGCTCTGTTGTGGGGCGAATTATACGTTTGCCATCTTTAAATGTTGTGTTGCTACCTATTACAACGGCTTCTTTTAATGCGAATGTGTCAGATAAAATAATAATTTTGCCGACATTGCCCTGTGTTACATTTATTGTTTTTGTTTGGTAACCTGTGTAACTAAATGTAAGTCGTTTTAATGTTTCGCTGCCTTTGCGCAAGGCAAATTCACCTGATTTATTGGTTGTTGTGCCTTCAATAAAAACGCTGTCGGCGGTGTTTAAAACAACGTTTACAGATTCTATTGGCACGTCTGTTTCATCAACTATAATTCCGTTGATTGTTTGGGCGTTTACCGTAATCGAGGTAATGCAAAATGCGATTATTGCTAATATTTTTTTTTTAATTTTACTGGTTTTTTTTATTTTCATATTTTTCATAATATATTTCTAAACATTTTTTCAAACTCTCCTCATCACTAAATATCTGACATAAATGATATTTTCCGTTTTGTCGTAAATTTCTTAATCTGTACCATGCACAACCGCCGTGACATATAGGCAGAAAGAAACATTTTACACATTCTGCATTTTCGTGCCATTTGCATGAAATTACATAGTCGTAATATACATAAGGATTAGTTAATTCGTTTTCATCAATATATCCGATTATCTTATTGGGGTCAGTCAGGTCGTTCCAGCATTTATATATTTCGCCTTCTGCTCCTATGATATATGAATTTATATTTGTAGCGGCGCAGACTTTTGGTGCAAATGTAGGAAAATAGTTTCTTTCAATAACGTCAGATTTATTAGATAAAGCGAATAAAAAACTTACAATATCATCATATTTCATTGCATTTCCACCAAGATTTGTTTTGTCTTCTTTATCAATTCTGAGTATTCCGGGATAGACTTCAAATTTTTTATAATTTTTCCAACGTTCTTTTAAATATTTTACAGTTTCAATAAAATCGATGGAATTTATTTTATCTATATTAACTCTTACCGAAAGAAATGTTTCAGGCATATGTTCCAGTATTTTATCAGCATTGGCAAGTATTACATCATATGAACCCTGCTTTGTGTCTTTATCTCTCCTATATTTATTATGTCTATTCTTGTTGCCATCAAATGTAATTTGGATTTGATTTAAATTATTTTCATTAAAAAAATCAATAACTTCATCTGTTAAATAATAACCATTTGTTACAATCCCGTGATACTTTAATTTAATAGGTAGAGATTTCAATTTTGCTAAAATTTTTTTTATACAATCAAATGCCAATAGTGGTTCGCCTCCATACCACGTTATCCCCATAGTTTTTGCATTAGTATGACTTGATATAAAAGAGATAAGATTATCAATAGTTTCATCTGTCATACTTACAGATTTTTTGTTTGTTTCGAAACAATAAGGACATCTGAAGTTACACTCATTAGTAGGAGCTATGGTCAAACCGAGGTTATTTTGCGAATAGGTAATTTGATTAGTCTTAAATTTTAATTCTTGTATAAATTTTTCATCTCCATTTTCTGTTACTATAATTCTATTTTCTGTAAATATTTTTAAAACATCATCGTTTATATTTTCAATTAAATTTGGATTTTCTTTGCATTGCACAAGATAATTGAACAAATCTTGATTTAATTCCATAAAACAATTTGCAAAAGAATTATATAATAGATATTTATTTTTAGACGAAACAAAAATATATGTATATTTTGATATTAATAGTCCCATATTTTAATTAGTTTTTTATTAAAAGACTGTCTATAACGTTTAGAACGTTTATTTATTAAAGATATAAAACATCCTAAAAAGAAAAATATAGACAGTCTTTTCAACATTCATAGTATATAAAAACAGCATAAAATTCAAATTATTAATAATAGCTGCTTTTATAAAAATTAACACATTTAACATTTAAAGATAATTTTATACATATTAAACACAAAAATATTAACCAAAATTAACTTTATTTTCTATTACATGATGCTTTCTTGAAATTAAGCAATATATTAAGTAAAATAAATTTGTAAAATATTCTTCTATATAAATGATATTCTTTAATTATGTATAAAAACGAATTTTTACGTAGCTAATTAATATCCATTCTGATTACCACTTTCACACGTACAATTCCCACCTTCAATATTAGTATTAGAATCTTTACATACACAATCCCTTTTCTTAAGAGTTGTATCATTAATGCCTCCTTTGATTTCTTCCAATTGATTATCAGTTAGAGTGTCATAACTTTTAATGATTATTAAATCATTTTTACTAAACATTTTTTTCATTTTATTAAATTTGTTATTAGTTTTATAAATTTAAAATAAAATTATATAATGCTAATTACGCACCATTTGTATTGCCAGAGTCACAAGTACAAACGCCCCCTCCAGTATTAGAATTTGTGTCTTTGCATGTACAATCTGTTTTCTTAAGACTTATATTGTTAATACCACCCTTGATTTCTTCTAACTGATTATCAGTTAAAGATTCGTAACCTTTAATGACCATTAAGTCATTTTTTGAAAATTTTTTATTCATATTTTTCACTACTGTCCGACTAAAATAAT
>JAITPP010000056.1 GCA_031289385.1 Prevotellaceae bacterium
GTTGTTTTTGGCGGCATAATGTTTCCTGTGTCGGCAATGTTAATCAACTGTTTCATCGATACGGGATACAACGCAAATGCTGCAATCATTTCGCCGCTATCTACACGACGTTTTAGTTCTTCAAGTCCGCGAATTCCGCCTACAAAATCAATGCGTTTTGATGTGCGCAGATTTCCAAGATTCAAGATTTCGTCGAACACAAGATTGGAAAGAATTGTAACATCAAGCACGCCTATCGGGTCGGCATCGTTGTATGTGCCTTGCTTTGCTGTGAGCGAATACCATTCTTTGTCGATATACATCGAAAAATTGTGCAGAGCGTTGGGTTTATAAATTTCTTTTCCTTTGAGTTCGATGATAAATGATTTTTCGAGTTTTGCGATAAATTCTTGTTTGCTTAGTTCGTTCAAATCTTTTATTAATCGGTTATAATCAATAATCATCAGATTGCTTGATGGAAAAATTACAGCCATAAAATAGTTGTATTCTTCTTCGCCTGTGTGATATTTGTTTTTGTTGCGTTTTTCTTCGCCAACACGTGCAGCGGCGGCTGTTCGGTGATGTCCGTCGGCAACATAAAGCGCGGGAATTTGTGCAAATATTTCGGTAATTTTTTTGTTTGTATCATCGTCATCAATTACCCAAAAATCGTGTCCAAAACCATCTTCGTTGGCAACAAAACTGTAAACAGGAATATTATTTGTTACAATATTTTCAACTATTTCGTTTATTTCATCAACATCAGGATATGCGAAAAAAACAGGTTCGATGTTTGCATTTTGTATTTGCACGTGAATCATTCTGTCGTCTTCTTTATCTTTGCGTGTCAGCTCATGTTTTTTGATTTTTCCGTTTAGATAATCATCCACGTGGGCGCATGCAACCAAACCGAATTGGGTTCTGCCGTTCATGGTTTGCGAGTAGATGTAATATTTTTCTTTATCGTCGTTCACAAGCCAGCCGAGTTCTTGCCATTTTTTGAAATTTTCAACAGCCTTGTCGTAGGCTTGTTGCGAATGTTCGTCAATCATTGGCTCGAAATCTATTTCGGGTTTTGTTATGTGCAGCAACGATTTTTCTCCTGCTTCGGCTTTTGCTTCTGCCGAATTCATTACATCATAAGGACGCGCCGATACTTGCTTTGCATATTCTTTCGGCGGGCGAAGGGCTTTGAAAGGTTTAATTTTTACCATAATTTTAAAATTATTTATTTACCTGAAATGTTTTATCTCCGTTTTTGAAAAAGTTTACAATTTGATTTGCTGCTGCCAATCCTGCATTAACATTGGCTTCGGCGGTTTCTGCGCCTATTTTTTTAGGTGTTGCAAAAACTCGTGTATCAAATTTTTGCAGCAATTCCGAAATATTTGATGGCGCAACATCTGTTACGTATTTCATATCAATGCGTTCGTCGAGAAGTTTAGTCAATTCGTCTTCATCAATCACTTCTTTGCGGGCTGTATTTATCAGACAGCCGCCTTTGGGCATAAGGCTAAGCAACTTGTAGTTGATTGATTTTTTTGTTTTTTCGTTTGCCGGAATATGCAGCGAAACATAATTGCAATTTGTATATAAATCTTCAATATTATCAACTGCTGTAACGCCGTCGGCTTGTATTGTTTCTTTACTCACAAACGGGTCGAACGCCCATACTTCCATTTCAAAGCCTTTTGCAATGCGGGCTACCAATCGTCCGACATTTCCGTAGGCGTGAATTCCGAGCCGTTTTCCTTTCAGTTCTGTTCCTGTGCCGGCGTTGAATTTGTTGCGGTTCATAAAAACCATCAATCCCAACACAAGTTCGGCAACGGCATTTGAGTTTTGTCCGGGAGTGTTCATTGCAACAATATTCTTTTCGGTACAGGCTGTTAAATCAAGATTGTCAAATCCTGCGCCTGCGCGTACAACTATTTTTAAGTTTTTTGCAGCGTCTATAACGTTTTTTGTAACCTTGTCGGAACGCACAATAAGTGCATCTGCATCGGCAACTGCCGACAGTAATTGTGTTTCGGCGGTATATTTTTCGAGCAAACAAAGTTCGTAACCTGCATTTTCAATTATTTTTTTTATTCCATCAATTGCTGTTTTAGCAAATGGTTTTTCTGTGGCTATTAATATTTTCATGTTTTTTTTGTTTTTTATTTCATTTATTTATCTAAAATTTCGATATTACGTTTTGCACATATATCAATAAAATCCTTTGTGTTGAACGTTATTAAGCAATCTATTCTGTAATTAATATCAGACAAAATCAATCTGATAATATTATCTACTAAACTTAATTTTCTTTCTACGCTTTTATTTGTGAATGTAATTTCGAGTGCATCATTTTTAATAGATTCATCCGAAATAATTTTTGTATTGTTTCGTTTTAATATTTTTTCAAATTCATTTTTCGCCTTTTTATTTTTCATAAACTTTGTATTTATGGATTCGTACAAAGTAGGAAAAGGTATAACAATAATATTTGAATCTAAAAATTTTTCTATTGCGATTGCCGTTGAGTTATGTTCATCTCCTTCATCGTACAATGCAAACCAAAATCCACTATCGACTAATACAGATTTCATTCTACATCTTCTTGTACAGGAGTTTGCTTATATTCTTCCCAAGGATTACCTTTTCTATTACCAAATAGAAATTTTCCGGCAATTTTTCCATCGTTTTTTTTATAGATTACGTACAAACGTTCTCCGTTTCTTATTTCAACATTTTCAATAATTTCAGATTTCAATTTTTCAATTAAATCTTCATTTTCGTTAATATTTACCTTAAAAACAGCAATACCGTTTCCACATTCAATCGCATCGTGATTAGCCAGCCACTGATACAGTCCCGAATAGTCGCCTCTTATTCCTAAATCGTAGGATATCCATACATTTTTTTTCATTTATTTATTTTTTTCATTTTTTTCAAATTCCTGCATACATTTTACCAATTCCTGCACACTTTCGACAGGGAGAGCGTTATAGCACGATGCACGAAATCCGCCTACCGAACGATGTCCTTTTATTCCAACCATTCCGCGCGATTTTGCAAATTCCATAAATGCAGCCTCTTTATCTTTATGTTCTTCTTTCATTACAAAACAAATATTCATATACGAGCGGTCGTCGTGTGCGGCAGTGCCTACAAACATTGAGTTTCTGTCTATTTCGTTGTATAAAATTTCGGCGCGTTGTGTTGCAAGTTCTTCCATTTTTTCTATTCCGCCCATTTCTTTTATCCATTTCAACATTTCTTTCATCACAAATATTGAAATCACAGGCGGCGTGTTGTACATCGAATCGTTTTTTATATGAAGTCTGTAATCAACCATTGACGGCAACTGACGCGAAACTTTTCCTAAAATATCTTCGCGAACAATAACAAATGTAACGCCTGCCGGTCCCACATTTTTCTGTGCGCCGCCGTATATCATTGCGTATTTTGCAACGTCAACTTTGCGCGTCATAATATCCGACGACATGTCGGCTACAAGATTTACGGGACTGTCAAAATCTTCGCGAATTTCTGTTCCGTAAATTGTGTTGTTTGTTGTGATATGAAAATAATCGGCATCCGAAGGTATTGTCCAGCCTTTGGGAATATAACTGTAATTCTTATCTTTCGACGATGCTACGATAACTGTTTCGCCAAACAATACGGCTTCTTTTGCCGCTTTGCTTGCCCATACTCCCGTATCAAGATATGCTGCTTTTTTTTCAAGCAAATTGTACGGAACTGTCATAAACTGAGTGCTTGCACCGCCCGATAAAAAAAGTACATGGTAACCATCAGGAATATTTAACAGTTCTTTCCATAACGAACGACATTCGTCCATTACCGATTCCCAGTCCTTTGTGCGATGAGAAATTTCCAAAACCGATAATCCGTTAAAATTCATTATAGCTTTGGATGTTGCTTCTAATACTTGTTGTGGCAAGATACATGGTCCTGCTCCAAAATTGTGTTGTTTCATATTTTTAATTAATTTTTATATTTGATAAATTAAAAATAACGTTAAAAAATACAAAATTAAAATTGAATACAAAAAAAAATATATGAATAGTAATTATTTTTTGAATTTTAGTTATTTGTATTAAGTTCGTATTTTATTAAAAATTCAAAGGTTTATAAGGTTTTAAGTATATAATAAAAAAAAGCGCAACTTTGGGATTGCGCTTTTTCACAATTTTTTCTATGAATTTTTTATTGCAGTGTACCTGCCTCTGCTCTTTGTATCATTTCTGAATTAGCAATAACATAAACTTCTACACGACGGTTTTTTGCTCTGCCTGCCTCTGTGTCGTTAGTTGCAATTGGGTCGTCGTAAGCCAAGCCTTTTACTGCAAGACGCTGTCCGTTTACACCTTTGCTCATCAAATCGTTAGCAACCGATTGTGCGCGTGCCAGCGATAAATTTTCGTTTACCTGACGGCTTCCCGTGTTATCGGTATGTCCGAATACTTGTACGTTTGTAAGCGGATTGTTTTGCAGCGATGTTGCAAATCTTTGTAGCGATTTGCGGGCTGCTGTGCTTAATGTGCTTGAATTTGTAGCAAACAAAATTCCTTCATCAAAAGTAACTTTTATTGCTTGCAAACCGTTGCTGTCTTCGGTTGTTTCAACCTGAGCGCCTTCCATTGCTTCTAATTCGGCTTTTTGTTTATCCATTTTTTTACCGATAATCACGCCTACTCCTGTTCCTACTGCTGCGCCAACTGCTGCGCCAATAACAGTGCCTTTTGTGTTTTTTCCTATTAGATTGCCGATAATGCCGCCGAGAAGTGCGCCGCCTGCGCCGCCTGCTACTCCGCCTTTTGTGGCATTACTTGTTTCGCTGCATCCCGACATTAATATTGATGCGCATAAAATTGCTGAAACATAAATTTTTATTTTTTTCATACTTAATAATTTTTTTTAATTAATATTCTTTATTTAATTTATTTGTTAATTCTTTATTATTATATTTTCCTGATTGGTTATCCTTTCGCAATAATGACACTGTAATGTTACTTTATTTTTTGACACCACTTTGAATTTCGATTTTATATTTTCAATATTACTCACGCATTTAGGATTTATACATTTTGCTATACCTTCAATAAAATCAGGAACTTCAACAATTTTTTTTTCTATAACTTCATAGTCTTTTATTATATTCAGTTTTGCCTGAGGCGCTACCAAACTAATTCTATTTATCTCGTCATCTTTAAAATATCTGTCGGAAATTTTTATTATCGCTTTATTTCCCATCCGTTTACTTTCAAGATTCGTGCCAAAAGTGATTTGATGTTCCGATTTTTCGAGTCCGAGAATTTGTATAACTTTAAATAATGCGTTTGACGGAATGTGGTCAATCGCAGTGCCGTTCTTTATTGCGCTTACTTTTAATTCTTTTTGCATATTATAAATTTTATAAAATATTTAATATTATTTAACAAATTATTTTAATCCCAGCACGCAGGCAATTATAGCCATTCGTGTATAAACTCCGTTGCGCGATTGTGTAAAATAATATGCTTTCGGATTTTCATCAACATTAACGTCAATCTCGCCTACGCGGGGCAGCGGATGTAAAACTTTTACATTTTGTTTTGTATTTTCAAGTATTTCGTTTGTGAGAACATAAACGTTTTTAACTTTTTCATATTCAAGTAAATCCGAAAAACGTTCGCGCTGTACGCGAGTCATATAAATAATATCCGAATCGTCGATATTTTCGGCAAGTTCGGTGTATTCGGTATATTTAAGTCCGAGTTTGTCGAGATAATTTTTATATTCTACGGGCATTTGCAATTCGGGCGGCGCAATAAATTTAAACGTTGTGTTAAAGTGCGACATTGCCATCAGCAACGAGTGTACGGTGCGCCCGTATTTCAAATCGCCAATCATCGTTATTGTGATATTATCAAGCCTGCCTTGTGTTTTTTTTATTGAGTACATATCAAGCAGCGTTTGGCTTGGATGCTGGTTTGCGCCATCGCCGGCATTAATCACAGGAACGCTCGAAATTTCGCTTGCATAGCGTGCTGCGCCTTCGATGTGATGACGCATGATTATCAAATCGGCATAATTGGCTATCATCGAAATTGTGTCTTTCAGCGTTTCGCCTTTCGATACGCTTGTGTTGTTCGAATCCGAAAATCCTATAACTCTGCCGCCCAAACGGTTTACTGCTGTTTCAAAACTCAATCGGGTACGTGTGGATGGCTCAAAAAAAATGGATGCAACAACTTTGTTTTCTAAAATATTTTGATTTGGATTATTCTCAAATTCGGCAGCCAAATCAAGTACTTTAAGTATTTCATCTTTACTAAAATCTGTGATTGATACAAGACTTTTCATTATTGTTATTTGATTAAAAATTACTACTTTTATAGCGTTGCAAATGTAATAATTAAAATTAAAATCGCTACACTAAAATAATAAAAAGTTTTGCACAATTAGATTTATTATTTACAATTTACTATTGACGATTTACCTGTCGTGCATTTATGAAAGACAAAGAAGTTAAGAAGTTAGAGGAAGTTAAGAAGTTAGGTAAATAATAAATAGTAAATAACCTGAATTTTGGATAAGGGCTAAATCTTTTTTTGAGGCGTTATTTTTTGCAATTTTTTTGCAGACTTTGCCCGAAAGGGCAATATTTTCATAACCGCAGGTAA
>JAITPP010000058.1 GCA_031289385.1 Prevotellaceae bacterium
GACAAAACTCCAAAATTCGTCCATTTCTGCCGAAAAACGTATCTCTACTTCTAACCCCAAAAGTGTATCTATTTCATTGTTTGTCAAAAAATAAGGGTTACTTTTTGGAGTTTTTTTTAATACGGCGCAAACCGTATTTTTGTTTATATGCAACACTCTGCCTATATCACGAACTCCGCTGCTATTGAGGGTTAATTCGATTATCTTTTCTTTTGTGCCCGCTTTACACGCATTGTAGCGGTAATTTAACCGAAAATGTTTTTTGCATCTGTTACATTGCCACTTTTTTGCGTCCCGTTGCTCGTAAAACCTTGCTTAACCAAATTGTTGCTTGCACAGTGAGGACAAAAAATTTCTTGAGTGTGTATCATTGTATATTATTTTTTGACTGCAAAGATAGTATTTTATTCTGATATTTTAATACACCACCAAAAATTTATGTTTTCAAAATCTTTATATCTTTAAGAACTTGACAAACTTTAAAAATCCCTTTATCGTCCACCCAAATACGGAGTACGAAATACAGAATACCAACTACCAACTACTAAAAATTATTAATTGTTAATTATTCTGATTAAATGTGTAATTCAAAAATTTTCATGTAATTTTGCGGCAGATAAAAATATTAAAATTATATGTCATGAAAGCATTAAAAATTACACTAAAAGTTTTAGGAATACTTATTATAGTATTGATACTTGCTATTATTACCGTACCTACATTGTTCAGAGGTAAAATAGAATCTATTGCAAAAGAAACTATCAACGAAAAGTTAAACGCGAAGGTTGATTTTAACAATTTAAACATAACTATCTTGCGCACTTTCCCCAACGTAACCTTGTCGATTGACAACATTGTGGTTGCAGGTATCGACAATTTTGAAGGCGACACCTTAGCCCAAATAAAATCGGTGTCGATTGTTGTTGATGTTTGGGCACTCATAAAAGGCAATTTTATTATAAAATCGGTGTCGATTGATAACCCCGATATTAAGGCTCGTTTACTTGCCGACGGCAGCGCAAACTGGAACATTATGAAACCCGACAACGCAATTGCCGAAACGCCCGAAGAAGAAGAATCAACATCCGAATTTAAATTAAGTTTGAAAAAATTAACCATCACTAATGCAAACATTTTGTATGATAATCAACAAGACGAAATGCTTGCAAACATTAAAAATCTTAACCTTAATTTGAAAGGAGAACTTTCGTCGCAACACGACGTTATTACCTTATCAACACAATCGGAAAGCGTGAGCGTGTATAGCGGAAAGTCGCCGCTTTTATCAAACATTGCGCTTGCTGTAAACGGAACATTCGACGCCGATTTCGGCAACAACACATTTACTTTGCAGGAAAATGAAATACAAATAAACAAAATGGCACTGAAAGCCGACGGAGTAATAAAAAATCTTGCCGAAGGCATCGACTTTGATTTAACTTACGGATTAAAAGTTCCATCATTAAAATCGTTGCTGGGATTAATTCCATCAACAATAATATCCGAAGTAAACGATATGGAAACACAAGGCGATTTGCTGCTTAACGCCACAATGAAAGGCTTGTACAACGAAAAATCGATGCCCGTAATAACACTCGCTTTGAAAATAAAAGACGGATATATAAAATATTCGGGATTTTCGGAAGCAATAAAAAATCTTAATCTCGACCTTGATATGACTTTAAATAAAAATAAAGACATAAACAGCGTAATTACCTTATCACGATTTAGTTTTGAAGCGATAAACAGTCCGTTTATGCTTTCGGGAAAAATATTATATCCGTTTACCGACCCGGATATAAATTTTACAGCAAGCGGAAAAATCGACTTTTCGTCGCTGCGCCGATGCCTGCCGCTTGTAAACACTTCGCTCGACGGAGCACTTAGCGCCGATATTTCGTTTGCCGGATTGATGTCGCAAATAGAAAATAAACAATACGAAAAAGTAGCCCTCAGCGGCAATCTGGCATTAAATAATTTTAAAATGAAAATTGACGGAATAACATCCGATATAAATATCGACAAAGCAGCATTAACGTTCAAACCTACGTATTGCACACTCAACTCGTTTGACGCAAAAATGGGAAAAAGCGATTTGCACCTTTCGGGATATTTCGAAAATATGTTGCCTTACATTTTCAAAGGCAGCCCGCTCAAAGGAAATCTTAACTTAAAATCAGATTTATTCGACTGCAACGAAATAATGAACAGCGGCGCAGCCACCGCCGACAACAATCAATCGGCAAGCGTTTCGGATACAGGCGTGATAGTTTTGCCATCAAATATTGATTTTGTGATAAATGCAAACGTCAGTAAACTTATTTACGACAATATTACAATGACAAACTTTGTCGGCAATATGAATCTGAAAGACGGCAAACTTAATCTCGACAAAATAGCAAGCAACACCACCGGCGGACGAATAAACATTTCGGGCTCGTATGCAGCGCAAAACACCGACAAAGCCGCCGTAAACATGAAACTTTCGCTTGCCGATGTTACTATCGACGAGGCTGCAAAAACATTTGACATATTCGGCAAATTTGCGCCGATATTGAAAGGTGCAAACGGAAAAGCAACTTTTAATCTCGATTTCAATTCCGAATTGGATAAAAACATGAATTTGGATTATAAAACATTAAACGCACAAGGCAATTTCAAAACCAACGATATAAAATTAGAAGCCAGCGAAAGCCTGAGCAAATTGGCAGGTTTACTGAAAATCGACACGCTAAAAACAGTAAAAAACGTAAATCTTAATTTTGCAATCAAAAACGGCATGGTAAAAGTAAATCCTTTTGATGTGAAATTAGGCAATTTTGATATGAAAATAGGCGGTGAACACGGACTTGCCAGCGATTTGAACTACGATGCCGATGTTGATATTCCGGCAGGAAAAATAGGCTCGGAAGTCAATAACGCATTGTCGAAATTAGGAATTTCAAACGCAGGCGGCAACAGCAAAGTAAAAGTAGGCTTGAAGATTAAGGGAACGATGACAAATCCATCATTCAGTTTGGGATTGCCAACGTATGGCACGGGAAGCTCGACGGTTGCAGGCGGCGCAGTAGAATCGATAAAAGAAACCGCACAAGAAGCCGTGAAAACAATAGTAGATTCGGTAAAAACACAAGCAAAAGAAAAAATAGAAACAGTAATTGACTCAGCAAAAAACAAAGCAAAAGAAAAAGTTTCAAGCACCTTATTAGATTTGCTGAATAAGAAGAAATAGGTATTTGATATTTAGTCGTTAGTATTTAGTCGTTAGTATTTAGTCGTTAGTCGTTGGTCATTAGTCGTTGGTCATTAGTCATTAGTTAAGGTTGCTAAAAATGCAAAGAAAATAAAGCCTTAATGCTTATAAACATTAAGGCTTTATTATTTATCTTGCTCTTGTTTCTTGGCTCTTGGCTCTTGTTTCTTGGCTCTTGGCTCTTGTTTCTTGGCTCTTGTTTCTTGGTTCTTGGTTCTTGTTTTTATCTGCGTGCTTTTGAATTTGTACAGTGATTATAAAATATAACTATTCAGTAACAAAAAATAAATAAACTATAAAAGATTGTTTTCAAAAAAGCAAGCCGTTAGGTTTGCATCGCTCGGTAGAAAAAAGAACCATCCTTCGTTTTGCAAGCCGTAGGTTTGCAACCC
>JAITPP010000070.1 GCA_031289385.1 Prevotellaceae bacterium
AAAATATCCTTTACTTCAAACAGCGGAAACAGAATCAATAGCATGATTTTTTGAAAATCAGTGTATTGGCTGTTAGTTTTATCAATCGACAAAACATCTTGTCGAAAATTTTCAAAGAGTGCAACACCGTAAAAAGAGTTTGCATTGCTTTTCGCCTGAACTAAAATAATTTTTGAGTTCTGAAATAAATTTTGTATCTTTGTGCCGTAGCATATTATTTATTGTTTAACAGCACAAAGTTACTAATTTTTAGCGACTTATCAAAATATTATGCTACTTTTTTTATTATAAATCAGCAAGTTAATTGACTTGCGAAAGTTGAATAATTAATTGGCAATCTTCGTAATTCGTAATTGTTTTTTTGTTATATAGTATTTCTTTAACCGCAAAGTATACAAATCGGAATTTTAAAATTTAATCTCGCAACTCTTATTTTATTTAATACGTTTTTCATTTCAAATTTATTTTCATTTTATCTTGTTCGTTTTTATTTTTTTTCTGTTTCTGCAAAGTTACAGTCTTGCTTTTAGCGCGAAATAGTTTGAAAACTACGCCGAACTGCGGGTTTTCTTTTGCAGCAAACTATTTGAAAACCTTTTCTCTCGTTTTGCCTTTATTGTCTTGCCATTTTACAAATAATCCGCTTTGACTAAATGTTATGCTTTCAATTGCGTGTCCTGAATATGAGCAGGGTAAGTAATCTTCTATAATTTCTCTTTTTTCTCCTGTCGAAAAGTTTTCCACAATCACAAGTTCTTTCAATTCATAACTGCCTGCACAGGCAACAAGATTATTTACCGTATCATAAGCCAACGGATACATATATTCTTTGACTTCGCCTGTTTTGAACAGCAAAATATATGCAAAGTAACAATCTGTTCCGCAACCTTGTGCTAAACAAATTGCCTCTTTATTATACCATTCAAATAAAGGAAGGTAATTAGGAAATATGTGTAATGTATCTATGTGTACTGCATCGCCATTCCCCCAAATTACCATAAATGAATCTGCGGAAATATGCTTATAAAATAAAAATGACTTATTCGTCAGCAAAATAATCTCGTTCAGATATGGATACCTGTCTATACGCTGTTCATTATCATAATTTGTTACCGTTTCTTTTTCCGCAAAGTTTGACTTTTTAGGATTTGTGCACGATACCAAATGAAAGAACAGAACAAGCAAAACAAACATTTTAGTAATCATATTGACAGATTATTAAACTTGTAAAAACCGTTCGACATAGTTTCCAAACTGCGTCGTTCATAATACTATTGCAAGTTTTGCCAACTCTTACTTTATTTAATACGTTTTTCATTTCAAATTTATTTTAATTTTTTATATTCTTATTCATATTTTTATATGTTATTTCTACTTTCTTACATATATTTTAATCAATCTGTTTTTCACTGCAAATTTAATTATTTTTTATCACTAATGCTAATCAAGAGTTGAAATTTGGTTATAGTCCGTAGGGTGGAGAGTAAAAAATCAATGTTTTATTTCCGTAAATGTTCGTTTTTTTTACCCTTATTTTTATGAGTATCCTTTTAGTATCAAATTTCTTAGCATTTTTCCCTTATTCCCTTATTAAAATACTCAAAATAAAGAAATAAGGGTTATTCGCAAGTGGTTTTCTTCGCTACTAAGGGAAATTTGAAAATAAGGTATAAAATAAATTCACAAATTTAGAACGACTATTTTTTAATCATTTTCAACCATTAACCATTAACCACTAATCATTAACCACTAACCACTAACCATTAATCATTAATCACTAACCATTAATCACTAAATTTAACATTTTGTAAAATACTAATAATTAATCATATAAATTAAATTTTGAAAATATTTTCAAAATAAATTTGGTTTATAATATAAACTACTTTACTTTTGTGCAGAATTTAATTTGTTAAATAATAAAACATAATGGAAACAAAATTTACAGAACAGCAAAGTTTAGCAGTAATCAACGAAATGATTGATCGCGCACGCAACAACATTCAAAAAGGCAACGCCAACAGTTTAATTTTTCATGGTTATGTGGTGGCTTTGGTGGCAATTGCCAATTTCGTATTAATTTACATTTTGCCTGCCGAACATATTAATAAATCGTTTAATGTTTGGTGGTTAATGATTTTTTCAAACATTATAGATTATTTTATCAAACGAAAAACCGACAGTTCAAAAATCGTGCGAACACAAATCGACGGCATTATAAGTTATATATGGAAAGGTTTTGCGATTTCAATTTCAATATTTTTGATTGTTTTATTTTCGATGTGTATTTTTAATCCTTATAATGTTCAATACAATTGGATTTTTTGCGCACTTATCACACCATTAATAATGATAATGACGGCGATGGCAGAATTTTGCATGGCAAAAGCGTGCAGGTTTAAACCGTTTTATTGGGGCGCAATTTATTTTTGGGCAGGCGCTTTACTTTGCGTACTTTCGTATATAATATTAGGACGCGGCGATGTGCAATTCTTGATTTTAGCCGCCTGTATGATTGCAGGATTTGTAATTCCCGGACATATTTTAAACAAAAAAGCAGAACAAAATGTTTAAAGAACTCGACCCGTTGTTACACTCGCAACTGCGCTTGGCGATAATGTCGCTGCTGATTAGCGTTGAAGAAGCCGATTTTGTTTTTTTGAAAGAAAAAACCAACGCTACTTCGGGCAACCTGAGTGTGCAAATCGACAAACTAAACGAAGCGGGATATATTAAAGTTACAAAAACATTTCAGGGAAAAATGCCGCGAACAATATGCAAAATAACATCAAAGGGTATTAGCGCTTTTGAAATTTATGTGAAAAATTTGAAAACATATATCAAATAAAAATGGTAAACAATTAAAATTTTCAGTATTTTTGTAACCAAACATTAAAATAAACAGAATTATGACATCAAAAAACAACATATTAGAAATAATGCGCTTGCACAAAGCACAACTAACTACATTCGGCGTGAATAAAATAGGGCTTTTTGGTTCGTATGTGCGCAACGAGCAAACACCTCAAAGCGATATAGATATTTTGGTTGATTTTGTTCCCGAAAAAGAAACATTTGATAATTATATGAGTTTGTGTAATTATTTGGAAGACTTATTCGCCAACGAAAAAATAGAAATAGTTACGTTCAATGGTTTAAGTCCTTATATTGGTAAATCTATTTTAAAAGAAGTAAATTATGTGTAAGCATCCTATTGAATATTTACGACACATCGCAGATGAATGTCAATTTATTATTTCTACAACTTCGGAAATAATAAAAGATGATTTATTGGATAATGAAGTAATGAAACGTGCAATCGTTCGCAGTTTGGAAATAATTGGAGAGGCATCTAAAAAAATACCTGTTGATTTTAAACTTAAATGGAATAAAATTAATTGGAAAAATATGGCAGGAATGAAAGATAGATTAATTCACGATTACATCGGCGTTAATTATACCATTGTTTGGGATGTTGTTCGCCACAAAATACCCGAATTATCACAACAAATATCTGAAATAATAGAATTAGAAAACAAATAAAAATAATTAAATATTATGAAAAAAATAATACCAAAAATATAGTATTATTTTTTTTGAAAAATATGGTTTACATTATAAACTAATTTATAAAAA
>JAITPP010000076.1 GCA_031289385.1 Prevotellaceae bacterium
TGACAAACTTTATAAACTTGACAAACTTTATAAACTTTACAAACTTTATAAACTTGACAAACTTTATAAACTTTACAAACTTTATAAACTTGACAAACTTTATAAACTTTACAAACTTCCAACTTCCAACTAAAAAATAATTTTTTTTGCCACAAAAAATATCTACCTTTGTACTTTCAATATTTAAATTATTAATCAAAAATAAACACAAAATAGGAAAATTTATGAGTAATGTTTTTACATCTTCTATTGGTAAAAAACTAATAATGAGTATTACAGGCGCATTTTTGGTTTTGTTCCTGCTATTTCACATGTCAATGAATATTGTAGCAATTATAAGCCCGCAGGGATATGATGCTATTTGTGCTTTTCTTGGCTCAAACTGGTATGCGTTAATTGGCACGCTGGCGTTGGCAGGAGGATTTTTTTTACACATTGTTTTTGCTCTTACACTTACACTTTACAATCGTAAAGCACGCGGAAACAATGGTTATGCAACTTCGGTAACGCCTAAAACCGTTGAGTGGGCTTCGCAAAACATGTTTGTGCTTGGGCTTATTGTAATTTTAGGATTGTTGTTGCACTTCTTGCAATTTTGGTATAAAATGCAATTTGCCGAAATTATAGGACATCACCAATCAATGCTTGGCGAAACGATGGTTTCAACAACTTCGGGCTCGGCATTTATTGCGTATTATTTCAGCAATATTATTTTTGTTGTGTCTTATCTTGTTTGGCTGACGGCGTTGTGGTTTCATATTTCGCACGGTTTTTGGAGTGCTTTGCAAACAATTGGCTTTAACAACTAAACATGGCTTTGGCGACTTAAATTTGCAGCAAAAATATTTGCAACAGTCATTTGTCTTGGTTTTGCTGCCGTTATAATTGCTTTTTATCTTAAAAGTTTATGTGGCGGCTGTTGCTGAATAAAATAATAGATTAAGAATAATAAAAAAATAAAATATTATGTCTGAAAAATTAATTTCAAAAATACCGGAAGGCGCATTAGCCGAAAAATGGACAAATCATAAAGCGGCTATTAAAGTTGTAAGTCCGGCAAATAAACGAAAATTAGAAATAATTGTAGTAGGCACAGGATTGGGCGGAGCATCGGCAGCCGCAACTCTTGGCGAACTTGGCTATAATGTAAAAATATTTTGCATATCCGACAGTCCGCGCCGCGCACACTCTATTGCAGCGCAAGGCGGAATAAATGCAGCCAAAAATTATCAAAACGATAACGATTCGGTGTGGCGATTGTTTTACGATACCATTAAAGGCGGCGATTATCGCGCACGCGAAGCAAACGTATATCGTTTGGCAGAAGTAAGCAATGGAATTATCGACCAGTGCGTAGCGCAAGGCGTTCCGTTTGCACGCGATTACGGCGGACAGTTAGACAACCGCTCGTTTGGCGGAGCGCAGGTTAGCCGCACGTTTTATGCACGCGGACAAACAGGACAGCAACTTTTGCTTGGCGCTTACGCCTCGTTAAATCGCCAGATAGCAAAAGGCAGCGTAAAATCGTTTCCCCGCCACGAAATGCTTGACCTTGTACTTGTAAACGGCAAAGCACGCGGAATTATAGCCCGCAACTTGGTTACAGGCGAAATAGAACGACACGGCGCACATGCCGTTGTACTTGCAACAGGCGGATACGGAAACGTATATTTTCTTTCGACAAACGCAATGAACAGCAACGGCTCGGCAGCAATTCAATGCTACCGCAAAGGCGCATTTTTCGGAAATCCCTGTTTTGCACAAATTCATCCCACCTGTATTCCAAAACACGGCGATCAACAATCAAAACTTACGCTGATGTCCGAATCGTTGCGTAATGATGGACGTATTTGGGTGCCCAAAAAATTAGAAGATGTAAAACGATTGAAAGAAGGCTCGCTTAAAGCCTCACAAATTCCTGAATCACAACGAGATTATTATTTGGAACGCCGCTATCCGGCATTTGGAAATCTTGTGCCGCGCGATGTTGCGTCGCGAGCAGCAAAAGAACGCTGCGATGCAGGTTACGGAGTGAATAACACGGGATTGGCGGTTTTCTTGGATTTTTCTTCGGCAATACAACGACTTGGAAAAAAAATTATAGAACAACGCTACGGAAATCTTTTTCAAATGTACGAAAAAATCACAGACGTTAATCCATACGAAGAGCCGATGATGATTTATCCCGCAATTCACTACACAATGGGCGGAATTTGGGTTGATTATAATCTTATGACAACCGTTAAAGGACTGTATGCGATAGGCGAAGCAAATTTCAGCGATCACGGCGGCAACCGTCTTGGCGCATCGGCGTTAATGCAAGGATTAGCCGACGGTTATTTTATTCTTCCCTACACAATTGGCGATTACCTTTCGGCAGAAATTCAAACGCCTAAAATCGATACAAAAACACCCGAATTTGACGAGGCGGAAAAAGCCGTTCGCGAAAAAATAAATAAATTGATGACAATCAAAGGCAAACGCACGGTTGACAGTATTCACAAAGAACTTGGAAATATTATGTGGGAATACGTAGGAATGGCACGCAATGCCGAAGGATTGAAAACAGCCGTTGCTGCAATACAAAAACTGCGCAACGAATTTTGGAGTGATGTTTATGTTCCCGGAACAACCGACGAATTTAATCAAGAACTTGAAAAAGCATTGAAATTAGCCGATAATTTCGAAATAGCACGCTTAATGGCACTTGATGCACAAAACAGATTTGAATCGTGCGGCGGACACCTTCGCGAAGAAATGCAAACCGAAGAAGGCGAAGCAAAACGCGATGACGAAAAATTTATGTACGTTTCGGCATGGGAATATAAAGATGAAAACACGCCGCCCGAATTGCACAAAGAGCCGTTGAAATACGAATTTGTGAAAGTAGCAACACGAAATTATAAAGATTAAAAATTTATAACCAAATAAGAAGTTTATAATTATGAAATTCAAAATTAAAATATGGCGACAAAAGAACGCCAAAGCCAAAGGAGAATTTGTTATTTATGATATCGACAATATTTCGTCAGACACCTCGTTTTTGGAAATGTTGGATATACTCAACGACAAACTTATAAGCGAAGGAAAAGAGCCCGTTGCATTCGATCACGATTGCCGCGAAGGCATTTGCGGAATGTGCTCGCTTTTTATCAACGGCGAAGCGCACGGTCCCGATACTCAGGTAACAACATGCCAGTTGCACATGCGCAAATTTAAAGACGGCGAAACAATAACTGTTGAGCCATGGCGTTCGGCAGGCTTTCCGGTTATAAAAGATTTAGTTGTAAATCGCGGCGCATTTGACAAAATACTGCAAGCCGGCGGATTTATTTCGGTAAATACAGGAGGAGCGCAAGATGCAAACACCATCGCAATTTCCAAAGAAGATGGCGACGAATCGATGGACGCCGCCGCTTGCGTAGGCTGCGGAGCATGTGTGGCAACTTGCAAAAACGGCTCGGCGATGCTGTTTGTTGCAGCCCGCGTATCAAGTTTGGCAAAACTGCCGCAGGGAAAAGTTGAAGGCTCGCAACGCGCCAAAGCAATGGTAGCCAAAATGGACGAACTCGGATTTGGCGCATGCACAAACACAGGCGCATGCCAAGCCGAATGTCCCAAAAGCATATCAATAAGCCACATTGCACGCTTAAATCGAGAATTTTTAACCGCAAAACTGCGCGATTAATAAAATTTCTCTTAATGTATAATTAAAACTGCTCTGAATTATTTAGGGCAGTTTTTTGTTTGTATTGATTTTTATGTAAATTTGTGGTGATTTTTGAAAAAAATGATGTGAAAAGATGATTAATGTGGAAAATCTGTGATGGTAGAGCGAACGAAGGGGATTTTAAAAAAAATATCTTAAAAAAACATTTCGACAGATATTGTTATTAAAAATGGTAATATAATAAAAATGAAATAATTAGTAAAATAAACAATATAAAAAAATTACAACTATGGAAAATATTTTTAATAAAAATTGGACTATTACACTTTTAATAACATTGTTATTTTTATGTTCGTGTAATGAAGATAAACAAACTGTTTCATGTGCTAAAACAGATGATTATACATATCTTGATGGTTATCCGGATGGGGCATTGTGTAGGGAATCGTTATGTATTGTATATCAAAATATTTGGAAGGAATTCTTCGTGGAAAAAAATGCTATAACAGAAGATTATTTTAATCAACATATTGAATTAAAAACGTCTTATATTCAAGATTGGAATAGTGGCACATCATTTTGCATAGGTTATTATGTTAAAATTAATTGGGCTATTGCATACAATACAGACCAGTTTATCATAAAAATCGAAGCAAGCAACACGGATTATCCAAACTTGAACATACCTCGTGGCACTTATTTAACAAAGGAAAACATAAAAACCGTTGTTAATGCACAAGCATTTTCATCTGATATTATTAAATTGACTCCCATCAAAACGTTAAAATTCAATACTATGAATAACGCTGTTAATTTTTTAACCAAAAAGGCTAATGTAAATTCCTTATGCCTTAAAAGAATTTATATTGATAAATTTACAGGGCATTTAATACTTGAATCAGGTGCTCAATACGATAATGAAGTTAATAAATGTATTAGAGCAAATCTTGATTTATTCAATGAAGAAACAACCATTTTTGATACGCCTTGTTGGATAGATTAAATTAAGATACATATATAGTTACTGACACAATTTTGTTCGTGCTATCTTCGCAGGTTTTACCTGCAAAATCAGAACTAAAAAACAATAAAAATATCATAATAAATGCAAAATAGAACCACAATCGCTAACCCGCACGACGTGAAAAATTAATTAACAATTAACAATTAATCATTAATAATTAATAATTAACACATTAACAAGTTCCTTGCAAAATAAATATACAAGGTTTTTTATTTATATCGGGAATATTTTTTTTCCAGTCGGCGATGCTCATTGTTTTTATAAATTCATCGGCGAGTGTGATATTTGCTGCAATACAAAGCATTGTGGAGGAATTACACACCGAAAAAAACGATTTTAATAATTGCATATTTCGATATGGTGTTTCAATAAAAATTTGAGTTTGATTTTCTTGTTTCGAGCGTTTTTCGAGGAACTGAATGTGCTGACAGCGTTGTTGTTCTTTCACCGGCAAATATCCTGCGAAAGCAAAATTTTGTCCGTTCATTCCCGCTGCCATAACGGCAAGCAAAATTGACGATGCACCCACAAGCGGAACTACACGTATATTTTTGCTGTGTGCATAAGCCACCGCAGCCGCCCCCGGGTCAGCAACGCAGGGAACGCCGGCTTCCGAAATTATTCCCATATCGAAACCTTGCAAAGCAGGCGCAAGCAACTGTGGAATTTCGTCGGCTTTTGTATGCTCGTTGAGTTCAAAAAACGCGAGTTCGTCAATTTTTACAGGCATTCCGGCTTTGCTCAAATATCGCCGTGCGGTACGAACATCTTCAACAATAAAATGACGAATATTGCGCATAACGTCAATCGTGCGTTGAGGAATTGTATCGCCAATGCAAACATCGCCTATGGTTGTGGGAATTATATATATTTTACCGTGCATAATTCAATATTATTTGCACAAAGATACTGATTTATATCATACATTAACATTAAATGTTTAAACCTTTTTTGTTTTATCGTATCAAATAAATTGTAAACGAATTATATTATTAACATTAAAATTTACTGGGTATGAAAAAATTAATTATTTTGATAATCGGCGCAGCAATATGTTTTTCGGCGACAGCGCAAGAAAATCAGGTTTCAAAAAAAAGACAATGGAACAAACATGAAAAAGCCGACAAAGAAACGTTAATCGAAAACAGATGTAAAAAAATTGCCGATAAACTTATGCTCGACGAGGCTACTACGGCAAAATTCAAAGATGTGTATAAGGCGTATTTGAGTGAACTTAAACAAAGTTCAGATTTCAAAAAATCAGCCGAGCAAAACAACAACGAATTAAGCGATGCCGATATCGACAGTAATGTGAAAAACGGCTTTGCGAAAGCGCGGAAAGCAATAGATGTTCGCGAAAAATATTACAGCGAATTTCGTAAATTTCTTACTCCCAAACAAGCGCGTACAGCATTAAACATGCGCGATGGCAACAGAAAACACAAAGAATTTCGCAAACTCGACAACAATCAACATCAACAGTTGAAAAAACGTTTGGAATTTAATCACGACAAGCAGAGAGTTAATGATACAAATTTTCAGTCAAGCGAAAAAGGACTTTTCAGAAGCACAACCGACGGAACAGACGATGGCAACGAACGCAATAAAATAAAAGATAATAGCCTCTACAACGGCTCGGGCAAAATGATGAGCCAACACGCACAGCAAATACTCAAACAGGATTTACCACAAGCGAAAAAGGCGTATCGTTCAGTTTACAAGGGCGTTCGGCAGCGGGCGGATTTCCCAAACCCGCATATAATCTGCAAAAATCGGGAAAAGTTGTTGTAGAAATTTATGTTGACCAAAACGGCGTTGTAACAAAAGCAAGTACCACCGCCAAAGGCTCGACAGTGCAAGATGCCACGCTTTGGAAAGCTGCCGAAGATGCCGCCCGCCGCGCCCGTTTCAATGCCGACAAAAATGCAGCCCCCTCGCAAATGGGCACTATAACTTACATTTTTACTTTAAATTGATTCTTTTGATGTTATGTTTTGGTATAAACAACTAAACAAAAAACATCAACAGTTGAAAAAACGTTTGGAATTTAATCACGACAAGCAGAGAGTTAATGATACAAATTTTCAGTCAAGCGAAAACAGTTAACGATTTGCAGTAAGAACAAAGAAAAGAAGTTAGAGAAGTTAGAAAAAGTTAATTGTGATTTTTTAACTTTTTAACTTCTTTAATTTATTCAATAACTTCTCTAACTTCTCAACTTCTTCTAACTTCTCAACTTCCCAAAATTAAAAAAAAATCGAAAATTTGACAGACATTAACTATACTATGAGCAAAAAATGCTAACTTTGCAAAATTTGTTTCGGCAACGTTGCTTAATTTCTTAGCTCGAAACGTTATTAAAATTGGTGGATGAGTATAGAAAAAAAATGGATATTACCTGTAACCGGTGATGCGG
>JAITPP010000091.1 GCA_031289385.1 Prevotellaceae bacterium
TCGGCGCAGCAAGCAGAGCAACCGTTTCTAAACATTGATAAAGTGTTTGATATGCGGCAAGTTTTTCGGAGTTCATTTTTCCGCCCCAAAAGCGTTTGCGGTTTAATCGCACGTACCAATTGCTTAAATTGTCGAGCACAAAATCCTGAATTGCACGTCCTGCGCGGGTTGGCTCGTAGTTTTCGTAAGCGTTTTCAACTTCTTTTATCAGCGAGTTAAGCAGCGATATTATCCAAATATCTATTTCGGGACGTTCATTTATCGGCGTTTCGGGCTCGTTTCCTTTGTAATTATCAACGTTTGCGTAAAGTGCAAAAAACGAATATGTATTGTAAAGTGTTCCGAAAAATTTGCGTTTAACTTCGTCTATTCCAGCAATATCAAATTTAAGATTATCCCATGGCTGCGAATTTGTTATCATATACCAGCGAAGTGCATCACTGCCGTAACTGTTCATTACGGCAAAAGGCTCAACGGCATTTCCCAAACGTTTGCTCATTTTATTTCCGTTTTTGTCGAGAACAAGCCCGTTTGAGATTACGTTTTTGAACGATACGCTGCCTTTTATCATTGTTGAAATTGCGTGAAGAGTAAAAAACCATCCGCGAGTTTGGTCAACGCCTTCGGCAATAAAATCGGCAGGAAATTCGTTTAATTTTTCGCCCATATAATGTTGTTGAGCAAAAGGCATCGCGCCCGAATCAAACCACACATCTATTAAATCGAGTTCGCGTTTCATCGGCTCGCCTTTTTCCGAAATCAAGATAATACTGTCAATATAAGGACGATGCAAATCTATTTTTGCATAATTTTCTTTGCTGAAATCGCCGAGTGTAAATGCTTTTGTTTTGTAAGGATTTTCGCTCATAACGCCGGCTTCAACCGATTTTTCTATTTCGTTGTAAAGCTCTTCAACCGAGCCGATACATTTTTGCTCGTTGCCATCGGCTGTGCGCCATATTGGTAGCGGCGTTCCCCAATAGCGTGTTCGCGAAAGATTCCAATCTTGAAGATTTTCGAGCCATTTTTCAAAACGTCCGCTGCCTGTGCTTTCGGGTTTCCATTGTATTGTGCGATTTAGTTCTATCATTTTGTCTTTCAGCGCGGTAGTTTTTATAAACCACGAGTCAAGCGGATAATAAATTACAGGTTTGTCTGTTCGCCAGCAGTGCGGATATGTGTGAATGTATTTTTCTATTTTGAATGCTTTGTTTTCTTGTTTCAGCATCACGCACAAATCAATATCCAAAGTGTTATCTTTTTCGGTAAGATTTTTGTCGTAATCGTTTTTCACAAATCGCCCTGCAAATTGCTTGTAACTTTCAGAAACATAATTTTTTGCAAAATCGTCATCCAAATCTTCGATATTAAAAAATTTGCCTGTTCTATCAACCATTGGTTGGATATTTCCGTTTTTATCAATAAGATGAAGAGTCGTGATATTTGACGTTTTTGCAACTTTTGCATCGTCTGCACCGAAAGTTGGCGCAATATGCACTATTCCCGTGCCGTCTTCGGTGGTAACATAATCGCCTGAAATTACGCGAAATGCGTTGCCGCGAGGATTTATCCATGCAATAAGTTGCTCGTAACAAATATCAAGAAAATCTTTTCCCGAATATTCTTTTAATATTTCAAAAGGTATTTTTTCGTTAAAATATTTTGATACCAAATCTTTTGCAAGAATAAACACGCATTTCTTTTGTGTATATGGATTTTCGGATTTTACGGCGCAATATGCAATTTTTTCGCCCACACAAAGCGCAGTGTTCGATGGCAATGTCCAAGGCGTTGTTGTCCAAGCAAGAAAATATATATCGGTATCGTTTTCGATATTGGTGAACAAAAATTTCGATTTTTCGTTTTTCACGATTTTAAATTGCGCGGTTACCGTTGTATCTTTCACATCGCGGTAGCAGCCGGGCTGGTTGAGTTCGTGAGTGCTTAATCCCGTTCCCGCAGCCGGCGAATATGGCTGAATTGTATAACCTTTGTACAAAAGATTTTTGTTGTATAAATCCTTTAAAAGAAACCATAGCGTTTCGATATAATCGTTATCGTAAGTAACATACGGATTGCTCATGTCAATCCAATATCCCATTTGGCGAGTAAGTTTTTCCCAAAGTTCGGTATATTTCATCACCTCTTTTCGGCAAGCGGCATTGTATTCATCAACAGATATTTTTTTGCCTATATCTTCTTTTGTGATTCCCAGCATTTTTTCAACGCTAAGTTCTACCGGCAATCCGTGAGTATCCCAGCCCGCTTTGCGTTTCACCAAAAATCCTTTTTGAGTTTTGTATCTGCAAAAAATATCTTTTATAGCCCGCGCCATAACGTGATGTATTCCCGGCACACCGTTTGCCGACGGCGGTCCTTCGTAGAAAGTAAACACAGGACAGCCTTTGCGAGTTTCGAGACTTTGCGCAAAAGTATTTTCGTCATCCCATTTTTTCAGGATATTTTCGTTTATTTGAATCAAGTCAAGGTTTTTATATTCACTGAATTTCATAACAATAAAGATATTAATAAATATATTTTAGTAAAATTGGCTGCAAAGATACAAAACAATTATGAATTACTGTTTTTTGTTGATTTGTTTTTTGTTGATTTGTTTGAATTAGTCGTAAGTTGTAAGTCATAAGTCGTAAGTCGTAAGTCATAAGTCGTAAGTATTTGTTGATTTGTTTGAATTGTTGATTTGCTTATTTGTTGATTTGTTGATTTGAAAACTTTTAACTTCTCTAACTTCTTCATTTGATTTGCTGACTTGTTCTTTATAACTTTAAAAACTTTACGAACTTGATAAACTTTGAAACTTGACAAACTTTAAAAACTTGATAAACTTTGAAACTTGATAAACTTTAAAAACTTGATAAACTTTGAAACTTGACAAACTTTATTAAAAACTTTTTGTACCTTTGTGGATTATGATTGACCAAACAACAATAAATAGAGTATTTGATGCTGCTGACATTGTAGATGTTATTCAGGATTTTGTGTCGCTAAAAAAACGCGGGGCAAACTATATTGCTTGTTGTCCTTTTCATGATGAAAAAACGCCGTCGTTTTCGGTTTCGCAATCGAAAGGAATTTTCAAATGTTTTGGTTGCGGAAAAGCAGGAAATGCCGTAACTTTTGTGCAGTTACACGAAAATATTTCTTATATCGAAGCGTTGAAATACGTTGCAAAAAAATACGGTATCGAAATCAACGAACGCGAGCTTACGACAGAAGAACAACGCCAAAACGACGACCGCGAAAGTATTCTCATTGCTCTCGACTACGCTCACCAGCAGTTTACAAAAAATCTTAACGAAACCAACGAAGGGCAATCAATAGGTTTGAGTTATTTCAAAGAGCGCGGATTTTCGCAAACAACTATCAATCAGTTTCAATTGGGATATAGCATGCGCAATTTGTCGTCGTTTGTAAAAACTGCACTTGCCGACGGATATAAAAAAGAATTTTTGCTGAAAGCCGGACTTTGTTTTGAACGCGAATCGGGCGAGCCGTTAGAT
>JAITPP010000133.1 GCA_031289385.1 Prevotellaceae bacterium
CAAAGTCCCGCAGGGACGACACTTTACTGTCTATCACACGCTTCAAGTGTCGTCCCTGCGGGACTTCGGATAGCGGATTACTCCACTACCGTAAGCTAAAGCATACGGTTAATAAGGTGTCGTCCCTGCGGGACTAAAATGCGGCTTCCATATAAATTGAACGAAAAATGAAAAATGAAAAAACCAATATCAATACTACTCGCGGCGTTTATTGTTTTACTTCCGCTAAGTGCTTGGCTTGTCGGGGGAATTTTCGGGCGGCAGGAGGTTGTTTTGCTTGCCTGTGTGGTTTTGTTAGCGGCTTTGTTTTCGTATATTTTATTTCAGATAATATGCAAAACGCAAATATCCGTTTCGTTTACGGTTTTGGATTTAAGCGTTTTTTTGTTTTTGCTTTACGGCTTGGCAAATATCGTTTTTGTAAGGCATTTTAATATTAGTTTGTTTGTTGTATATAAATGGTTTGCAGTGTTTTGTGCTTATTTGCTTTGCCGCGTTATTTTGCATAAAAATATTTTAATGTATGCGCTTGTGTTGTCGGGATTGGTGCAATCGGCTATTGCAATTTTGCAGAAATTTTATGTTTTGGGCAACAATAATATATTTTTCGACGTTACAGGCTCGTTTTCAAATCCGGGAAGGCTTGGCGGTTTTTTGGCTGTGGCTTTTGTTGCTGCTTTTTGTCTTTTGCGCAATGCGGTGAAAAACAAATCGTTAAAGCAAATTTTATTATTGTCGGTTTCGTTGGTTTTTCTTTTTTATGCGCTTGTTTTGGCAGATTCGCGAGCGGCTTTTGTGGCTGTGTTTTGCGGTGTTGCGGTTTATTTTTTTCCTTTCGTTCGCAAAATTTTCATAAAACACAAAATCGTATTTACATCAATATTTTTAGCGATTATAATTTTCGGCGGACTGTTGCTGTTCAATTACCGTCAAGGCTCGGCAAACAGTCGGTTGCTGATATGGCGCGTTTCGGCAGATATGATTTCCGACAAGCCCGTATTTGGACACGGAATAACTTCGTTCGACGAAAAATATATGCACTGTCAAGCGGCGTATTTCAACGAAAATCCAAATTCAAAATTTATTGCTGTTGCCGATAATGTTGCCTATGTTTACAACGAATTTCTGCACGTAAGCGTGGAAATGGGAATTTTAGGTTTGATGTTTTTATTGTTGATTTTTTATTGCGCATTTTTCAGCAAAAAACAGCAGTCGCAAAAGGCTGTACTTGCGGTTCTGCTTGGATTTTCAATGTTTTCATATCCAACCGAAATTTTTATTTTATTATTTTTATTTGCTATAATTTTATCTTGCACAAACACTAAAAAATTATATGAAATAAACTTGTCGCGATATTGGATGATAATATGCTGTTTCATTGTTGTTTGTGCCTGTATTTTAACATTAAAAACAGAATTGTATTTAACAAACGCATCACACAAATTCACGCAATTACACGAAAACGAAAAACAAACAAAAGAATATATTTTAAAACATTATAAACGATTAAAATACGAGCATGAATTTTGTCGCATTTACACAAATTGGCTGATGAAAAATCCATCGGAAAAAGAAATTTTTAATGTGCTTGAATTGTTTCCGTCATCCGAAAATTACTGCATTTTCGGCGAATATTATGTAGAAAAAGAAATGTACGAAAAAGCCGAAGAATGTTTTAATATTTCGGCAAACATGTTGCCAAACAGAATATTACCGAATTATAATCTTTTCAAACTCTATCAAAATCTTGGCGACGAGGAAAATACAATGCGTATGGCAAAAAAAATTCTTTCGCAACACATAAAAATCGAAAATACGCAAACAATCAGAATACAATTTGAAGTTGAAAAATATTTACAGGCAAATAGTTTATAAAAACTTCATTTATGATTTTTTGTTTTCCGACAACAATAATTTTATGTAAATTTGCATTATAAATCATACAAAAAACAAAAAAATGCTGTTAATAAAAAACATCAAAAAACTTGTGCAGGTTGAGGAAAAACCGCGTGGCTGCGTTGCTGGAAAAGATATGTCGCAATTGAATTGTATCGACAATGCTTTTTTAATTATTGACGATGATAAAATTGTTGATTTTGGCAAAATGGAAAATTTAAATCCCGAAATCATAAATAATAACGAATTAACAACTATTGATGCGGCTGGACGAATGGTTTTTCCGTCGTTTTGCGATTCGCACACACATTTGGTATATGCCGGAAGTCGCGAAATAGAATATATCGACAAAATTCGCGGACTTTCATACGAAGAAATCGCCAAACGCGGCGGCGGGATTTTAAATTCTGCCAAACTTTTGCACAATACAAGCGAAGAACAACTTTTTGCTCAGGCTCTTGAACGTATCAACGAAATAATAAACTGCGGCACGGGAGCAGTTGAAATAAAAAGCGGCTACGGACTTTCAACCGCCGACGAAATTAAAATGCTGAGAGTTATAAAACGCTTGCGCCAATCTACGCCGCTCGCCGTAAAATCTACATTTTTGGGCGCACATGCCGTACCTGAAAATTACAAAGGACAACAAGAAACGTATGTAGATTTGATAATAAATGAAATGATTCCGCAGGTTGCCGCCGAAGGTTTAGCCGATTTTATAGATGTCTTTTGCGATAAAGGATTTTTTACTGTCGCCCAAACAGAACGAATGTTGTCGGCAGGAATGAAATACGGATTGCGTGCAAAAATTCATGCCAACGAACTTGCTGCATCAGGCGGAATACAAGCGGGAGTAAAGCATAACGCGCTGTCGGTTGACCATCTCGAATTTAGCGGCGACGACGAAATAAAATGCCTGCTCAACAGCAAAACCATGCCAACGTTGCTACCCGGCGCAGCGTTCTTTTTGGGAATGAATTATCCGCCGGCACGCAAAATGATTGATGCAGGATTGCCCGTAGCGCTTGCGTCCGACTATAATCCCGGCTCGTCGCCGTCGGGCGATATGAAATTTGTGTTGTCGCTGGCTTGCATAAAACTAAAAATGCTGCCCGAAGAAGCAATAAACGCCACAACAATAAATTCGGCTTATGCAATGGATTTGTCGCAAACACATGGAAGCATATCGCGCGGAAAAATCGCAAATTTATTTATCACAAAACCAATAAATAATTACGAATTTATTCCATACGCCTACACAACAAAACTTGTTGATACTGTGATATTAAAAGGTAAAATAATCGGAAAATGAAACACTGTTTCAATTACGAATTACGAATTATGAATTACGATTTTGTTGATAAAAATTTTATGAACTAACAATTAAAAGCACCAGATTACACAGATATTACAGATTTTCACAGATAAAAAAACAAAGATAATTTACAAATATAAAACTAACTAACGACTAAATACTAAATACAACGACTAAATACTAACGACTAAATACTAAATACAACGACTAAATACTAAATACTAACGACTAAATA
>JAITPP010000302.1 GCA_031289385.1 Prevotellaceae bacterium
CATCTAACGTTGCGCATACTTTTTCTATGTTTTGTATTATTACATTACAGGCAATTTATGCAAATGAACTTTTTTATTTTGCCTGCTGGTGTAAATCACTTAATGTTTCGTGAATAGCATCATTCATAATATTTTTTATTAAAATTGCTCAAACTCTTTATTTTCCACCAACAACCGCATTTGCGTCGTTCTTCCCATTTTATGATTATATTTTCACTTGATTTCATTTGAAATAAATTATACGATAATACAAATTTACAACATTTTTATCTTTTAGACAACAATTCAAAAGATAATTTAGGGCGGTGAGGTTGTCGGAATGGAGGAGGTTATTGATTGTCATATTATTTTTTTACATTGTTCTTTTATTATACAGTTATCACAATCAGGATTTTTAGGCTTGCAAAACTGCCTGCCAATTTCCCAACAAGAAGAATCAATAATGCCCGGGAATTTAGGGTATAATTCTCTAGCTTTGTATATAACCATTTCGCGATTTGAATCATTTGATACATAACCCATTCGTTTCATTACACGCATTATATGCGTATCAGGAGAAATATCAATTGAATAATAATCCGAAAATTCTATTTTATATTGTCTTGCTAAAATATTAGCTGCCATTGTTGCAATTTTAATTCCACAGCCTTTAAATTCAAGAAAACGATAAATTACTAATGCACTACTTGGCTTATCTTTCCATATTTTTGAGGCATCGTAGTTATATTTATTTTTGATATGTTGAATTGCTGCATAAAATATTTCAGCCATATCTTTGTTGAATCTATGCAACTTATTATTTTCAAACTCTTCTACGAAATTATTTTTGTCTATTTCTGATAATTTGTCTATTTCATTTGTTGTGAAAATATCAAAAATTTTCTGTGGAATTATCCATGCTTTTTCTGCCTTTATTTGCCTGTCCATTAAACAAGCAAGAACATACACATGTGGATTATTATCTATATCATTTAGCAAATTGTTAGCCGTTTTATCATTCACAAAATGAACTTTTTGTCTATTTTGCTCTTTAAAACGCTCCAATCCTAGTTCTACTATTTTTTCCATTTTTATTATTTTAAATTGAATACAAATAATTTCTAATTTTTATCTTTTAATTGTTTAAAACCTTTATTATCTACAAGCGACCGCATTAGTTGTTTCAATCCATCTTTGAGGCGACAGAACGAAATAATTGCTTCCTGCTTCAGTTTTAAACCTCTCGAATTCGATAGGTTTAAAATCCGGATTGTTCAACATTTCCCAAAGTCCGATAAATTCAATGGTACTGCGACTTCGCATCCAATTATTAATTATAGAAAACGGTTCAAGCGTGTTGCGATAGCGTGCTATGTCCGTGATACAGATATAATTTTCTTCATTCTTCTGTGGCGAGAAAAAAGTTATTTCTGTCCCTTTTACATTTATCGTTTCTTTTTTACTCATAATATTCTGATTTAAAATTGAATACAAATAATTTGCAAAATCAAAGTGTTCACAATATTGTAATTTTTGTATGTTTCATTTATCTCACAGTATATTATTTATTAACTCCAATAACAATTAACTCGGTGCGGCGGTTAAGTTGATGGCACAGTTCAAATTTTTCTTCGTCGTCTTTGAATGTGTTTATGTATTTGTCATCAAGTTTGCGCCCTTCGTTGAGGAATGGGTATTTTTCGGCTGTTTCTTTATCTACTACTTTCGGCTGATATTTTCCATAACCTATTGCAACCATTCTGTCTTGTTTTATTCCTTCGTCAATCATATAGTCCACAACGGCTTGCGCACGGCGTTGCGATAAATCGTAATTCACTTGGTCGCTGCCTCTGCTGTCGGTGTGCGCTGCAAGTTCTATGATAATTGTCGGATTGTCGCGCATTATTTCTACTAATTTATCAAGTGCTTCACGCGATTGGGGATTTAAATCGGCTTTAGCAAATTCGTAGAAAATATTTGGAATTTCAATAGGTTTATCGGTAGGCGTAAGGCTTAGCGTGTCGGTAAGTGTGAATGAATCTTCGTAACCTACTGTACTAATTCGTGATTTTTGATTTAAATGTTTATCTGCCGATGCAATACACAGATAATCGGTGTTTTCGGTGAGTTTAAATCTGTATTTTCCGTCTTTTTCGGTTTTTCTTATGAGCGTTGCTCCGTTGTTGCCCATTATTTTAACTTCGCCTATGAGTGGTGTTTGCGTTTTTTCGTCGAGAATAATTCCTTCTACATAATATTCAATAACAGGAATATTAATATAAAATCTGTAAATATCGTCGCCGCCTTTGCCGCCTATGCGGTTTGAGGTGAAATATCCGTTATCTGTTGCGCCTTCAAAAATTATTCCGAAGTCATCGTTATTACTGTTGAACGGCTCGCCCATATTTTCTACATTCCAACCACCATCGGCGGCTTGCGTTGCTTTGTAAATATCAAGTCCGCCAAGCCCTACGTGTCCTGTTGATGCAAAATAAAATTCGTTGTCTGCGCGGCAATACGGAAACATTTCGTCGCCTTTTGTATTTATTTTATCGCCGAGATTTATCGGTTGTCCCCACGTATCGCTTTTGCTTGTGCGTGTTGATTTCCAAATATCGTGTCCGCCAAAACCGCCGGGCATATCCGTAACAAAGTACAAAGTCAGTTCGTCGGGCGAAATTGAAGGATGTCCTACGCTTATGCTGTCGGGAACTACGCTTACAATTTCGGGTTCACTCCAATTGTAATTGTTGTCGCGATTTGCGGTGTAAATGCTGCTTCCTGCCAAATCGTTGTAGCGTCCTTGTGTTTTTGTAAGATATAACGTTGTGTATGAATTGTTGAACGAGCAAACGCCTTCTTCGTTTTTCTTTGTGCTTAAATCTTCAACTTTCATTGTTTTGTTCCATTTTCCGTCTTTCCCAAGCTCTGTTTGGTAAATATTGCTTATGCGTTCTCCTGTAACATCATGGCGTTTTCTGTCTTTTTTTCCAGATTGGCGCGATGATGTAAAAAATATTGTTTCATAATCGTCTGTTGCAAATATCGGACAAAAGTCGCTGGCATTGGAATTTGCGATAGCAAAATTTTCTACAATGTATTCTTTTTCAGGCGTATTATCGTGATTACGTGCAAAATTTATTGTTGCCCGCATATTTTCAATACGCTCATCTTCGGGATATTGGCGGGCAAACGTTTCGAGATTTTTTTCGGCTTCATCGTATTTTCTGCTTTTTACCAAAATTTCTGTAAATTTAAACAGAATATCTTTTATGTTATTGCCTCTGCGGGCAAGACGTCCGTAGGTTTGTTCGGCAGAAGAATTTTGGTTTAAAATCCTGTAACATTCGCCAAGATTATAATTCGCACGTATTTGTTCGATAGGGCTTATTTTGGGAATTGCTTTCCTATATTGCTTTATAGCTTTGTAATAAGCACCGGTTGCGTAAGTTTTATCAGCTTTTCGCAATAAGGCTTTTCCGCCGTTGCAACTCGACAATACGGCAATAGATATTAGTGTGATAAAAATTGATTTAATAATATTCATAATACATTTATGCAAAAGTAAAATGTAAAATTAATATTTTATTATGTTTTAAGTGTTAAAATTTTAAATTTAAGTGTTTAATAGTTTTAATAAGTTCTGGTTTACAATAAGATAAAATTTTGATTTTTTAAATAATATTACTTTCCTAAATAGCATTTTTAGAAACTATTTGTATTTATGATAAAAATTTTGTTGAAAATGGATTAAAATATGACAGGCAAGCCATTTTTAAATCAATAAAATCTCTGTTCGATTAATGTCCCACAAAGGCACGAAGTTCACAAAGAAATTTTTTATAAAAATATTTTTACTACATGACAAAAAATTATATTTTATCATATAATAATTTCATTATCAATAATATATAATGTTTTTTAGAATTGCAAAATCTTTGATTTTCCGTGTTTTTATAGATGATTTGAAAAAGAATGAAAGGCAATTCTACACAAATTTACTTGATGAACACCAACTTTGTTACTTTTCGGCTTCAAAAATCAAAAAATGACGAAAAAAAACGAAAAGTTTCTTTCATTACAGATTGAATTTTATTGCTAATAACTTATTAAATATTGATTA
>JAITPP010000147.1 GCA_031289385.1 Prevotellaceae bacterium
AATAATATTTTATAAGTTATTTATTTTTTGTTACAAAATGCAAAACACAGAATACGAAATACAGAATACGGAATACAGAATACGAAATACAGAATACGGAATACGAAATACGGAATACAGAATACAGAATACGGAATACAGAATACGAAATACAGAATACAGAATACAGAATACGAAATACGGAATACTAAAAAAAATAAACGATATGAAAAAAATACTCGCAATTTTGATACTGACATTCGTTTGCGCCAATTTGGTAAAAGCGCAAAACAACAACGAATGGATAGAAATCGACACGCTTTTTGCCGACGGTTTATATAAATCGGCTATCGAAAAAATAAATATAAAATATGCCGAATCGCTGAAAAACGGCGATGATGTTCAATTTATGAAATCAATAATTTATCGCTTGGCGTGTCAAAAATATTTAGAAGAAAATGTTACTGAGGCAACGGTAAATGCGCTACGCAGCGATTTGAAAAAAACGCAGTCGGACGTTGCGCAAGCATTGATAAATTCGTTGCTTGGCGAGGCTTTTTGGAATTATTATAAACAAAACAGATGGAAATTTCTAAACCGCACAGATGTAAACGACGATGCCGAAAATGTTGATATAGCAACGTGGAGTTTGAACAGAATTTTCGACGAAAGCATTGCTGCATATAAACGTTCGCTCGAAACCTCCGAAATTTTGCAAACAATAAAAACCGACTACATTAACAATATTTTGATTGGCAACAACGACACCCGAAAATACCGCCCGACACTGTACGATTTCATTGCACATCGCGCCATTGCCACGCTCGGAAACAGCGAAATTCGCTCAACAAAACCCAAAGACACTTTTGTGCCCGACGATGCAAAATTGTTTACCTGCAACGCCCAAGAATTTGCGCAAACGCCAATAGTAAGCAGCGATTCGGTATCGAGTTTATTGTTTGTTTTAACCACCTTGCAGCAACTCACAAAATTTCATTTGCAGCAAAACAATACGCTTGCACTCGGCGATTTAACTTTGAAACGCTTGGATTTTCTGAACATTAGTTCATCATTGGCAAATAAAGAATCGTTGATAATGACAAACTTGCAATTGTTTATTGATAGCAGCGAAAAAAATGAAATTTGGTTTGAGGCTGCGTACAAACTTGCCCAAATGTATAAAGACAACAACGAAGAAATAAAAGCCGTAGAACTTTGCAACACCGCATTGCAGCAAGAAAATATCAGCGAAAAACAAAAAACAATATTTGAACAATACATTAAATTTATAAAATGTCCATCGCTTGGTTTAACTGTCGAAAATGTAACTATTCCGCAAAAACCAATAAAAATTTTGGTAAAATATAAAGATTTGGATACGGTTTATTTTCGCATTTACAGAGTTCCTAACGAATATAGATTTATGATGCTTAGGAATATAGAAAAACTCCCCACCGACAAAGAAAAATTTATAGAAAGATTTGCTTTGCTTGTAAGAGAATGGGAAGAAACTCTTCCGCAACAAAACGATTATAAAACACATACAACAGAAATTGCTCATCAAACTCCTCTTGTACAAGGGATATTTATTATTGTTGCAAGCGATTCTCCAAACTTTTTCAATGCCGACGAAAAAATTATTGAGTATGCAACATTTCATATTTCGCCAATTGCTTACGTTAACAGAAGCATAACAAAAAACAATAATGAGATTTATATTGCAAATCGCACAACAGGCAAACCTTTGCAAAACGCTAAAATACAAATTCTTGATGAAAAGGCTAAACTGAAAACGGAATTTATAAGCGACAGCAATGGAATTATAAGAGGCGATATTAAAACAGAAAGAAAAGATATTATTGTAGCATTACACAATCGCGATTTTCTAATAAAAAATGATTATAACATCTATTCAAACAATAGCAGATTTAGTTTCGGAAAAAGCGAAAGAACAGTTTTCTTTTTAGACAGAGCAATATATCGCCCCGGACAAACTGTTTATTTTAAGGGAATAAGGCTAAACAACGCAGACAATAAATATACAATTTCGCCTGATAAAAAAGAAACAATTATTTTGAGAGATGTAAATCAACAAGAAATATCAAAAATTAATGTTGTCAGCAACGAATTTGGAACATTCAGCGGAAGTTTTGTGTTACCGCAATCAACGCTTGGCGGCACTTTTACAATTAAAAGCGATTACGGAAACGCTTACTTTTTTGTTGAAGAATATAAACGCCCGACTTTTGAAGTAGCATTTAATCCCATAGAAAAAAATCCAAAATTTAACGACAGCGTAAATGTTTCGGGCGTTGCAAAATCGTATTCAGGTTATAATATCGACAATGCAAAAGTTTCGTATAGAATTATGCGAGAAATAACATTTCCGTATCGCTGGTGGACATCGATGCTTGTCGGAACAAAAATTATTGCCGACGGCGAAACAAAAACAGATAATAACGGCATATTTAATATCAATTTTTTTGCAGATGAAAGCGGATTGGAAAACGATATGCAAATTGTCGCTTATAAAATTTCTGTTGATGTTACCGACAACAACGGCGAAACCCACAAAGCCGAATACAGCGTGCGTATCAGCAAAAAACCACTTGTTATAAATACCAATATTCCCCAAAATGCAAATACCGACGACAATCTTGTGTTCGATTTGGCAACAAAAAATCTTAATAATAATTTTACAGAATCAAATATTACAGTAAAAATTTATAGCCTTAAACAGCCCGAAAAACCTTTGCGCAAACGCATTTGGGCAAAACCCGATAAACATATTTTGTCGTATGAAGAATACAAAAAACTTTTTCCCGACGATGTTTACGAAGACGAAGATAAAATAGAAAAATTTGAAGAAATTGCACTTGTAAAAACTATTTCGTTTAACACAAATAAAACGAAAAAAATTAATCTCGACGAATTGAAAAAATACGGTACATCCGCATACAGATTTGATATTACCGCAAAAAATCCCGAAAATATCGAAACAAATACAAAAGTTTATATGCAACTGCAAAGCAATAAAACTCTTACCGATATGAAAAATTGGATTTATAAAGGCAAACAAACAGAAAAATATGTTGAATTTTTTGTTGGCGGAATGAGCGACAGCACGCATGTTCATTACGATATTATTTACAGAAACAACATAATAGAAACCAAAAATATAATTGTAGGAACAACGCCCGAAAGTATAAAAATTAATATTCCCAAAACCAAAAATAACGAAGAATTTGAAGTAACTTTTGTGAGCATTTACGAAAACAGATTATATACAGCCTCTCATACTATAAAACCGCGCGAAGATAAAACCGAACTTGATATTTCGCTCGTTACTTTTCGCGATAAACTGCAACCCGACGAAAAAGAACAATGGAAATTACGAATAAAATCGCCAAACGGCGAAAAAGCAATGGCAGAAATGGTTGCCTCTCTTTACGATGCTTCGCTGGATGCCTTTGCTAAAAATGATTGGAATAAAGATTTTGCAAAATCACAAACACTTGGTTATTATAATATTAATTGGAGTCAATCAACTGCTTTCGGTTCAACCGATTCAAAACCTTTTTACGGAATTTATAAAAATAATTTTTTTTCATTAGCTAAAAGTTACAACCAATTAATGAGCATCGATTATATAAAAAATTATGCTGAATTTGTAAAAAATATATCAAATCAAAAGGTTGTTAAAGGCAAAATAAAAGGTATTGTTGTTGATGAAAATTATATGCCTGTAAGTGTTGTTTCTGTTATGATGAAAGGCAATACAAAAATAGGAACATACACAAATATAAACGGAGAATTTGAAGTTACTGCTCAAATTGGAGATATACTTGTATTTTCATCTATTGGCTATATTTCACAAGAAATTGTTGTTACAAATAATATAATAGAAGTTATACTTTTAGAAGATAAAACTACGTTAGATGAAATCATTGTAGTTGGAAATGAAACGAAAAGGGAAAAATCATATTTTGGAAGTACTACAATGATAAGAGGTACAGAAACATCTTATAAAGATGATGATTATACAGAAGAAGATATTCCTTTTGCTCAGCCTTTTTATATCAAACCTACTGATAAAACCGCAGAAATAACAAAAATCCGCACCAACTTTAACGAAACCGCATTTTTCTATCCCGAATTGCGTACCGACGAAAACGGCGAAATAATTATTGATTTCGTAATTCCCGAAACGCTGACTCGCTGGAAAATGCTCGGACTTGCGCACACCAAAAATCTCGAAACAGGCAAAATTACTGCATACACCATTACGCAAAAAGAAGTTGCTATTACTGCAAATGCGCCGCGATTTTTCCGTCAGGGCGACGAAATTGAATTTAGCGCAAAAGTAAATAATGTGTCCGAAAAAAATATTAACGGAAAAGCGCAACTGCTTCTGTTTGACGCATTTACCATGCAACCTGTAAATATTATCGAAGGCTCGGCAGAGCAAGCGTTTGCGGTAAAAACCAACCAAAGCGCAGCCGTAAAATGGAATTTGAAAATTCCTTCGAACGTTGATGCTATAACATATCGGGTGCTGGCAATCGCCGATAAACACAGCGATGGCGAAGAAAAAACAATTCCTGTTTTGCCAAATTCCATGCTTGTTACCGAAAGTTTGCCGTTTACCGTTCGCGCAAATCAAAACAAAGATTTCAGTTTCGATAAATTGATTAATAACACATCTACGACACTGAAAAATTACAGTTATACGCTCGAATTTACCTCAAATCCAATGTGGTACGCAGTGCAAGCAATTCCCTACATGATGGAATATCCTTACGAATGTTCAGAACAGGTTTTCAGCCGTTTTTATGCAAATTCAATTTCGGCGGCTATTGTCGATAAATTTCCGCAAATCAAGCGCACATTTGACTTGTGGAAGATGAAAGACTCGAAAGAACTGCTTTCAAATCTCGAAAAAAATCAGGAATTAAAAAATGTTTTACTCGAAGAAACCCCTTGGCTGCTCACGGCAAAAACCGAATCGGAAAACAAAAAACGCATAGCCCTGCTTTTCGATTTAAATAAAATGAAAAACGAACAAAAATCGGCATTGGAAAAGTTGAAACAAAAACAACTTAGCAACGGCGCATTTGCGTGGTTTAGTGGAATGTGCGAGTCGCGATACATCACGCAGCACATTGCAATTGGCTTGCAGCATTTGAAAAAATTGCAGGCTGTAAACGGCATTTATAAAAACGATGTTGATAAAATAAGCAACGCCGCAATAAAATATCTTGATGCAAAAATGCTTGAAGATTACAATTATTTATTGAAAAATAAAGTTGATTTATTGAAATATGAAATTACGCCGCTATTGCTGCACTACTTGTATTTACGCAGTTTTGCGGGCATTGGCGATTTGTCGAAAGAGCAAAAAACGGCTTTCGATTATTTATTAAGTAGAATAGACAAAAATTGGGCAAATCAAGGAATTTATCAGCAGGCTTTGATAGCAATTATCGCGCATCGTTTTGAAAAAACAAATATTGCGCAAAAGATAATAAATTCGCTGAACGAGCGAGCACAAACATCCGAAGAAATGGGAATGTACTGGGCTGAAAATCGTTGCGGATATTTTTGGTATCAGTCGCCCATAGAAACGCAATCGCTGTTGATAGAGGCTTTTTCTGAAATCGGAAACAAAAAAACCGAAGTTGAAGAAATGAAAATCTGGCTGTTGCGCAATAAACAAACCAACAATTGGGAAACCACCAAAGCCACTGCCGAAGCCTGTTACGCGCTGCTATCGCAAGGCGAAAATAATTTGAATGACAATGCGCTTTTGCAAGTAAAAATTAACAGCACGCCATTGGAAGAATTGAAAAATGAAGATTTGCAAAATGCTGAAATCGGCACGGGATATGTAAAAACAGCGTGGCATGGCAGCGAAATACAAAACAATTTCGGAAAAATAAATGTTGCCAATCCCAACAAAACAATAGCATGGGGCGCGGCTTACTGGCAATATTTTGAAAATTTGGACAAAATAACTTCGGCAGAAACAGGATTGAAAATAAAACGCGAATATTTTATTACCGAAAATACCGACAAAGGCGCAAAACTCAATCGTATCACCGAAAAAAGCAAGATAAAAGTAGGCGATAAAATAAAAGTGCGAATAGAATTGCGTGCCGACAGAGATTATGAATACGTACATTTAAAAGATATGCGGGCATCTGGATTTGAGCCTGTAAACGTACTTTCGCAATCGAAATATCAAGACGGAATTTGGTATTACGAAACCACAAAAGATGCGTCCACAAACTTTTTTATTTACGAATTAAAAAAAGGAACTTATGTTTTCGAATACGATTTGCGAGCGAATAATGCAGGCGAATTTTCGGCAGGAATTGCAACGTTTCAATGTATGTATGCGC
>JAITPP010000220.1 GCA_031289385.1 Prevotellaceae bacterium
AGCGAAGTAACTACTAATGCTCAAATGGTATTAGATACAGCCCAGCTGAAAATCACATATACTTATAAATATGTGCGGGATACAACGATTGCATCTATTACAAATTTAAGATATACTGATGAAATGACTTTACTAATAGGCAAAAACATTTCTAAATTTTATTGTTATGGGGCTTTTCAGATAGATTCGCTTATCAATGAATGTGCATCGGGAAAGATGAGCATATCTGACTATTATGGGATTAAAGATAATTATAAAAGTGGAGAACGAACCAGAATCTATAAAAATTATCCACAGTCTAAACTAACTTTTACAGACAGACTTTCCATAACCAATTTTTTGTATCAAGAAGACATTCCTAAACAAGAGTGGAAAATAGAAAAAGATACAACTACAATATCGGGTTATAAATGTCAAAAAGCCACATGTACATTCAGAGGTAGAGAATATATAGCATGGTTCACAAGCGAAATTAAAATTAATACAGGTCCTTACAAATTTTGGGGATTGCCCGGATTGATAGTCAATGTTTACGACACTAAAAAGCATTATTCATTTCAATTAAAAGAGATAATGAAATCAGGTGAACTAATTGTGTTTGAAGAACAAAATTATATGAAAACAAACAGAAAAGAATATACAAGATTGTTTCGTAAAATAAGATATGAGGGAGATAATTTTTATCGGGAATATGAAGGTTTGATATCAGGCAGCACCATTGACGCAAACGGCAATGAAATAAAGCCTCCCGTTTGGAATACCGATATTATAGAAAAAGAATGATGAATTTAATGCGTTAATATGCAAATGTGATTAATGAAAAAAATATTAGTACTGTCAGTTTTTATATTTAGCGAAATATTTTGCAATGCGCAAACAATAATAAGCGGACGTGTTGCAGAATACGGCTCAGATAAGCCGTTGGAAAATGTTGCGGTAGTGTACAAACAAACCGAATCAGGTATTGTATTGTCATATAGCATAACCGACATTAAGGGAAATTTTGCGGTAAAAATTGAATCAACGGAAACGAAAATTCTGCTCACGTTTGCTTTGCTTGGATACGAAGAAAAAACATTACAGATTGACAATAAAAATCAAACCATAAATATAAGCCTTATTACCGAACCAATAAATATAAAAGAATTGAAAGTACAAGCCGAAAAAGTACGCCAACACAATGATACTGTTGAATATATTGTAAGCAGTTTTGCTGATGTGCAGGATAAAACCATTGGAGATGTACTTAAAAAAATGCCCGGAATAGAAGTGCATAAAAACGGACAAATTTCATACAATGGAAAATCGATAAACACATTTTACATAGAAGGAAAAGATTTATTGGAAAACAAATATGGCTTGGCAACAAATAATGTTTCGCATAAAGATGTTGCCAGCATAGAAGTGTTGGAAAATCATCAGCCTGTGCAAGCATTAAAAGATATTCAATTTTCAGACAGAGCGGCAATAAATCTTAAATTGAAAGAAAATGCAAAATTAAAATGGGTTGGTAAAGTAAAAGCAGATGCGGGATTTTTGCCTTTTTTGTGGAGTGGAGATATTTTTGCAATGCGCTTTACCAAAAAATCACAAAATATGCACGCATTTAAAACCAACAACATGGGTTTTGATATTGGCAAAGAAATAAATGTAATTTATATTAATCCGTCATCCCCATTCTTTGGTCTTGAAAACTTTGAAAATATGGATAATTTAATTCAAACACGAAGTATCCCTTTGCCGCCGATAAATGATGAACGTTCTGTTTTTAATAACTCATATATGATAACTACCAATACTTTGTGGGGTGTAGGAAAAAACAAAAAAGCCGACTTGAAATTAAATACAAGTTATTTGCACGACAGCCAAACAAGCGAAAATTTAAATACCCGAATATATCTGAATGGCGATACTGCTTTTGCAATAAACGAACACAATAATGCTTTAGACAAAAAAAATAAACTTGATTTGGAATTGACTTTAAAATCGAATACTGAAAAACATTATCTTTTAAATTCGCTAAAAGCAAATGCTATCTGGAATAAAGAAAACATAAACACTTTTGGCACTATCGACAATAACGAAAACGATAAACTAACAACATATAAAATTACAAACGATTTTAAAATGGTAAAACGCATAGGCAACAAAGCCATAATGTTAGCATCTTTTGTTAATTACAAATACAAACCAAAGCGATTTGATGTAAATATGGCTTTGGAATCTCAAAAACAAAAAGAAAATTTATCCTCACTATACACAAACAATTATTTTGCATTTACATCAAGAATAAAAAGAATACGATTTGATTTAAGCGGAGGAATAAAAGCATCGCTAATGCATCTGAACACTAAATTAACAGGCGTGTCGGATACAATAGGACAACTTATAAACAACATTAATACATCGTATATTGATATTTATTTTCGCCCACGATTTAGTTATAACATAAAACGGCTGCATTTTGAACTTACTACTTATATTGACTATTATCATTACCACATAAACGATAATTATAAAAGAAAAAAAACGCAAAAAGATTTATTGTTGTTTACACCTAACTTATATGCTAACATCGAATTATCGGCTTTGTGGTCATTAAGCGCAAGTGCAGGATTACCAAATAATATTGACAATACCGACAGAATATATTCAGGTTATATTCTTCGTAATTATCAAACTCTGGAACGAGGATTGGATAATATCGGCAAACAAAACGGATTTACATATAATTTTATGCTGAATTATAAAAATCCTATAAAACTGTTTTTTGCATATCTCAGCGTAAGCAATTCGTCATTATCGGTAAACAATCAAAGTTCCCGCGATTTTATTGGCAATTACATAATTCAATCAACCACAGATGCATTCGGCAAAAACAATAATTTTTCAATTGATTTAAATTTTAGCAAAAGTGTGGATGCGCTAAAAACAAATGTATCATTAAATGTTTCATATAGCAGTATGAAATCTGAAATATTGCAAAATAATAATCTATTTTTATTTGATAATCAAATGATAAACATTAGTCCTAAGATGAGAATAAGGTTTGCTAAATGGTGTAATTTTGAATATATCGCCAATTTTCAAACAAATAAATTAAAAATTGATGATGTGAAAAATAGTTCGGTTAATAATTTTAATCAGACATTTACTTTGGTTATTAATCCTGCAAAAAAATTAAACATCAAATTAAATGCTGAACATTACCGCAATGAAATAACTACCGACAAAATTCAAACCCTGTTATTCGGAGATATTACATTGTCGTATTTTATCAAAGAAAATTTAGAATTAGGATTTAATGCAACAAATATCTTCAATAAAAAGAAATATTCATACACAATATACAACGATGTAACCCAATATACTTATGAATACATTATACGTCCGCGAAATATATCGTTCAGCATTTTTTTCTCGTTTTGAAAAATTTCCGTTAGTCATAACAAAAAACGCTACACCTAACAACAGATAAATTTTCCAATCCCCTTTTAACATAATTTACAATAACATAGATGTTAATCATAAATTATTTTTTACCTTTGTGTGTTAATTTTGAAATTAAAAATGCAAAATATATCACATAAAATATTATCAATTTGCCTTTGTGCGGCATACGTTTTGGCATCCTGCGGTTTTGTACGCCATGTTTGCAATACCGACGGAATTGCTTACGCCTCGCTGCTTGCGGCTGATGAATGTAACTATTGTTTGCAACATAAAAACGATAATATGCAATGTTGCCATCACGTAGAAATACAAACGCAGGCTGACGACGACGACTGTTGCGAAAAAACCGTTGAAACAATCAGCAACGCCCAAAATTATTCGCAAAGCAACAATATTTCCGAATCAGCATTTTTTACCATAACCGCTATTTTATTTCCTTCTGAAACAGATTTGATTTGTAAATTTTCGGCAAAAACTTCCGAATCTTATACGCCACTAATTAATGCTAAAACACCGTTGATATATCATATCGAACAATTACGTTTGTGATTTTTATTGAAAAATTTATATGTCGAAATTTTAAAATCTTTCGGCAGAATTATTTTTTACAATTAAATTAATATAAATCACAAAACATATAAAATGATAAAAATTAAATACACATTTATAATACTTACACTTTTTGCATTGTGTAATACAAAAATATCGGCTCAAAGCCGCAATATTACAGGAAAAATTTTTGCTATCGACAGCAAAGGAAATAAAAATCCGCTTGGTTTTGCAACTATTGTTTGGGAAAAAACAAACGTTGGCGTTTCAGCCGATGAAAACGGTAATTTCAGCATCAAAAAAAATAATGACGAAAACAGTAAACTTATAGCCTCATTCGTTGGTTACGTGAACGATACGCTTGTAATTCCGCGCGAAGCCGAAGAAGTTGAATTTGTTTTGATTGAAGAATCGCAATCGCTTAGCGGCGCGACTGTTGTTGCCCGTCAAAAAGGAAGTTATATTTCAAAATTATCGCCGATAATGATGGAAGTTATTACTCAGGCGGGACTTTCAAAATTGGCTTGCTGCAATCTTGCCGAAAGTTTTGAAAATACAGCAAGCGTTTCGGTAGGTTACAGCGATGCCGTTTCGGGTGCGCGGCAAATTCGTATGCTCGGACTTGCAGGAACTTATGTGCAAATGCTCGACGAAAATATTCCCACTTTGCGTGGAATAGCATCAACTTACGGATTGAGTTTTACTCCCGGACAATGGCTCGAAAGTATTCAGGTTTCAAAAGGAACATCGTCGGTACTAAATGGATACGAAGCCGTTACAGGACAAATAAATGTAGAACATCGCAAACCCGACAACAGCCAACCGCTTTTTGTGAATTTATACGCCGATGCCGACGAGCGCACTGAGGCAAATATCACATCAGCATTGAAATTGAACGAAAAACTAAGCACAATAATATTTACTCACGGCTCGATAGATATTAAAAAACGCGACGACAACAACGATGGATTTATTGATTCGCCGCAACGAAAACAGGTGAACGTCGGAAATCGTTGGCTGTATTCGGCTGACAAGGTTATTGTTCACTTTGGCTATCGTTTTTTAACCGAAAGTCGCGAAGGCGGACAAATGCAAACCAATACGCCAAATGCTTATATATCAAATATCGACAACAAACATTTTAATTCATATCTAAAAGTCGGGATTCCGTTTAACGAAGGCGGCTCGCGCAGTTTGGGAATTATTACAAGTTATGCGTATCACAAACAAAATTCGTTTTTCGGAAAAAAAATGTATGATGCGCAACAAAACTCGTTAATATCAAACGTATTGTGGCAATCGGCATTTGATAAAGATGAAAAACATCGTTACACATTGGGCGCAACTTTTTCGCACGATAATTATAAAGAAACGTTTGCCGACAGCAAATTTGCAAACTCGTGGATTGGCGACAGAACAGAAAACGTAGCCGGCGTTTTTGCGCAATATACGTTTAAGCCAACCGATAATTTCGATTTGCTTGCGGGAATCCGCGCCGACAATAACAATCTGTTCAAAGAAACTCTTATTACTCCGCGAATACATTTGCGATATAATTTTGCGAAAAACTCAACCGTTCGCGCTTCGGCAGGACGCGGATTTTATTCGCCCAACGTTATTTCCGACAATATAGGAACGCTTGCCACAGGTAGAAAAATACTTATCGACAACGATATTAAAATTGAAAAAGCATGGACAATGGGTTTAAGTTTTATACAAAATTTCAAAGTAAGCGAAAACAGAAGCGGATATGTGAGCGCCGATTTTTTTCGCACAACATTTCAAAATCAAACCATTGTAGATGTTGAAGAAAGCGACGAATTTATTCATATTTCAAATCTGAAAGGCAAGTCATATTCAAACAGTTATCAAATAGATTTCAGTATCGATGCGATTGAGCGGTTTAATATTTTTGCAACGTTTCGTTACAATCAAACAAAAGTTGATATGAGTCGCGGATTGGTTGAAAAGCCTTTGGTGGACAGGTTTAAGGCGATTTTGAATTTATCGTATTCTACAAAATTTGAAAAATGGAGATTTGATTTTACGGCGCAACTCAATGGCAGCAGTCGTTTGCCGTTTTATGCCGCACAAATTTTGGAAAAAGAACGTTCAAAAACATATCCCGTATTTTTTGCGCAAATAACCAAAAAATATAAACGTCTTGATGTTTATTTAGGCGTTGAAAATATTGGAAATTATATGCAAAAACAAGCAATAATAAATGCCGAAAATCCGTTTGACAACAAGTTTGATGCGTCGGTGGTTTATGCACCTTTGATGCGGCGTAAAATTTATGCGGGAATCAGATTTAGAATAGATAAAGCAGGAGATTTTTAAACAAAAAAATAATTCATTAATAACAAAAAAATAAAAGTATGAAAAAAATTTTAATTATTGCGTTATCGTTATTAACGCTGAACTTTGCAACAAATGCACAGGACAAAAAAAACGACAAAATTTCGGAAGTGAAATTTGATGTGGCAAACATGCACGGCGACCATTGTAAACAAAGGATTGAAAACAACATTGCTTTTGAAAAAGGCGTGAAAGATGTTAGCGTAAATCTTATAGAAAACACTGTTAGCGTGAAGTTTGACAACACAAAAACAGATGTCGAAAAAATTAAAGCGGCATTTGAAAAATTAGGTTATCCGACAACAGTAAAAGTTGCCGAAGCAAAAGACAGTAGTTGTTGTAAGAAAACAGAAAAAGCAAGTTGCTGCGCCACAACAACACTTGCAGAGAAAAAAAGCAGCAGTTGCTGCAAAGATGCAAAATAGCAAAAATTGCTGTACAAAAGAGGCTGTATCAAAAGTTTTTAGCACACGGATAACGCAGATTTTATATCTCGTAAATCTGTTCAATATGTGTGCTTTTGATACAGCCTCATACTATAAAAACGATAGGTAATCGACTAAACAAACGTTCTCCTATGTTTTTCAAATCAACAAATAAACAAGAACAAAGAAACAAGAGCCAAGAACAAAGAAGTTATAAAGTTTGTCA
>JAITPP010000314.1 GCA_031289385.1 Prevotellaceae bacterium
ATTTTTTTAATTACAAATTTATTTTTCGACCAGTTTACATCCACAGTCCAAGTAAAATCTTTTGTTTTTACAGGAATAACAGAAATTTCCAATTCAATACCTCTGTTTACAATTTCGCCTGCATTTATAACCATGCTTGTTGAGCCTGTAATTTGGTCAACAGGAGTTGAAAATATTTGGTCGGTTGTTGAAGTATAATAGTACGAAGCATTAAAGCTAATTCTGTTTTGCAAAAATTTGGCTTCAACTCCAAATTCATAATTTTCTACATTTTCGGGGCGTATCATTAAGTTTTTTCTTGAGCCGGGTAGTTGATAACCTCCCGGATACGATGTTGTACCGTATGAATCAACCAAGTTAAATACAGCAGTTGCGTTACCTACATTTGCCCAAGCCAAACGTAATTTGGCAAAATTAATTACAGGAATCTTTTCTTTGAAATTAAAGGCGTTGTGCAATAATATACTTGCCGTAACCGAAGGATAAAAATACGACCAATTGTCGGTATATAATGTACTCGACCAATCGTTACGTGCTGTAATATCAATAAAATAAGTATCTTCCCAACTTAAAGAAACCATTCCGTATAAACCGTTTTTCTTTTCCTTGCTTTGATAAGATGATATTGTTGCGGGCGATGCCAAAGTAGCGTTTGCTAACGAATACCAACGGTCTTGATTGAGAGCAGAAACTTCGCCTTTTGTTCTGAAATATTTATTTGCGAAATGAATACCGCCGAAATATGCATTTATATCCAATTTATCATTAAGAAATTTTTCTCTGTATCTAAGCATAAAATCAAGGTTAAAATCAAAATTTCTAATAGTTTGCTCGCTGTAATAACCATTAACATACGTTGGAGTTAATTTAGGTCTAACTTTTTGTCTAAATTCATCGCTCATATCAACAGAGCCTCTCAAATCAAGTTCAAGATTTTTTGTAAGTTTGAAAGTAAGTCCTGCATTTGCAATAATTCTATCTCTATCCATAGGGTTAAGAGCCTCGTATAAAGTTTGATAAGGATTCCACGAGTCGGATGTTGTAGGATAAACCAAAGAGCCGCTTTTTAAGTTTGTTTCATTATAACGTCCATCAAAATATTCGGCTTTCCACGAGTTGTTAATGTCATTAACATTATATCCCCAAACCAACTGATACATTACGTTTGACGGGTCGTAACCGCTTATAGGAAGGTTATCGGTATAACGGCGAGTATAATTAACTTTTGCCGTTAAGGTAATGTATTTATTCAATTCCTGTTGCATATTAGCCGAGAAAGACTGACTTATGCTGTTTGTATTGGGAAGTATCCAATCATTTCTGGTATCGGTAAACGAAAAACGACCTGAAAAACCTTTACCGTTATTTCCATCTATTGCGATAGAATTTTTTAATGTAACGCCTGTTTGAAATAAACCTGTGTACCAATTATCGGCATATACAAATGGCAATTTTGTATAAGTATCGTTGTCCCAATCGCGCGAAGCATAAAGATAGCGCATTTTGTTTGGGTCAAACTTTTCGCCGAAAGCATAGCGATTGTACGAATTACGGCTTACGCCAATTCCATCGGGAGCTTTGTCGGCAGGAACATCCCAAAAAACATAAGGATTTACAGCATCTGTGCTTGGTCCGTATTCTTGTTGAAAATCAGGCCAAAATCCTGCTTTTTCAAACGAAACCGAAGAATTAACGGTTACGCCTATACCTTTTTGTTCACGACCTTTTTTTGTTGTAATTATAATAGCTCCGTTGGCAGCCTGCGAGCCGTAAAGCGCAGCAGCAGCAGCGCCTTTCAAAACAGAGGTGCTTTCAATATCATCGGGATTAATGTCATTTGCACCATTACCAAAGTCCACAGAGGCATCTGCATTTGCATAGTTTGCGCCGCTACCGCTTGCCGTTGGTTTTGTATTAATGATGACTCCATCAATAACGTACAACACATCGTTATTTCCCCAATTCAATGAATTGTCGCCACGTAAAACAACACGTCGGCTACCCATAGGTCCTGTATTTCCCGATTGAATTTCCAAACCTGCAACTTTACCTGTCATAGCATCAATCCAATTGCTTTCTACGGCTTTTGTCAATTCATCTCCTGAAATTTTTGTAACCGCATAGCCTAATGATTTCTGGTCGCGCGTGATACCAAGCGCAGTTACTACCGCCTCATCAATTTGTTCGGCATCGGGCTGCATAATAGCATTTACTACGTTTTGTTTTCCTATCGGAACTTCCTGAGTTTTATATCCGAGAAACTGAAATATCAATACAGCTCCGTCGGGAACATTTCTGAGCGTGTATTTTCCATCAAGGTCGGCAGAAGTTCCAATGTTTGTACTTCCTTTCACCGAAACGTAAGCTCCGGGTAATGTGGATTTTCCATCACTGTCATAAACAGTACCTGTAATAACTTGTTGCGCCATTGCAACGCCTGCAAAGCAGAATGCAACAAGTATTGTTGTAAATAATTTTTTTATCATACCACTTTTTTTAGTCATATTTTTATTTAATTTTTAGATTATTATTGCATTGATGTTGAAAATGCCTTTGGGCGTGTCATAGCTTCGGTGTAAACATTGCCAAAACCATCGGTAACAGTTATATCAAGCGTTGATACAGGGCTTGATGCTTTTACTCTAAATATATGAGTTGTATTGTTAGTTACAAAAGAACTTGTAGGCGCAGATTTTCCTACTTCAAAGCGTTTTGCTTCGTAAGAAATAATATGCAGCGGGTCTTTTGCGCTAATGCGTGTTACAGCAAGCGTTGTTGCTCCTTCTTTTACTTCAATTGTCCATGAAGGGTCGTAATTCCAAACGTTTATTAAAACATAATTATCGGTACTTTCGTTTTTATAATCTCCTGCGTATGTATTTTCAAACGAAGTTTTGTGAGCCGCCGTAGCATTGGGGCAATAAACATCTGCCGTCATTTTTATTACGTTGCGGTCGTAAGTACGAAATTGTTTTTCTTTAGCGTAGCCTATACTTTTGTAATACCATTTAATATTTCGTCCGCTAATTTCGTAAACGCCATAACCTCCGGGTTCTCCATCTTTACAAATATGATTTCCTGCATATCCGTTTTTGCCTGTCCACCACCATGTGGCGCAAACTGCTCCTGTGTTGTGTTCAAAAGTATTACCATCTTTAACATTATAATTTAAATGTGTATGTCCTGTAAGATAATGAACTTCTGAAAATTCGCTGAAACAGTTTTTAAGTTGTGTTCCATTATTCAAAGATATTGAGCTTGTCTGATTTCCACTGCTTATACTTACACTGTATAAAGGACAGTGCATTCCAACAATTACAGGAGTAGTTTTGTCTGTAATTGTAGCAAGGTCTTTTTGCAGCCAAGCAATCTGGTCGGCAACAACAACATCATTATATTCTCTATCGCCTATAACGCCTTCCGAAGCTCCTGCATTGGTATATTCAACGTTATCTAAAACAACATAATGAATTTCTCCAATATTGAACGAATAATAAGTAGGTCCAACAATCGTTTTGTAAGCCTGTTCCGACAGCCAATCGTTTGGAATATACGGATTGTTGTCGTGATTGCCGATAGTATTGTAAAGCGGACATCCGATAGTTTTTATTGATTGAATATAATCGGGTAAAGCATAATTATTTGCATACCAATAAGCATCCCAGCTTAAATCGCCAAGAGTAAGTCCGTAAATTTTCTTATTCAAAGTATTGTACTGAGTACACATATCTTTTGTTTCTTTAAGAAAATTATTTTCAAACTGAGTGAGGTCGTTGTTACGCCTTGCCAAATGTAAATCAGCCATTGCTAACAGTGTATAATCCTGTTGGTTATCAACTTTTATCAGCCCGAAATTTTTCTGTTCTACAACAGTTTGCGTTTCGGTGAGATAAGCATAAAACTGTGCCATGCTGTTAAGTACAGGCACTTCGTATCCCGAAGGAACAGAGATAAATACATAACCGTTTCTCTTTTCGGACGATAAATAATAAATTCCGTTTTCGTCGGTAACAGTTACTTCAAAACCATCCGATACTACAACGCCCTGAACGCCATCGCCATTGCAATAAACAACGCCTTTAACGTTTTTGCCCGAAGCATCGGGAATATCCAGATTTGCAATTATTACCACATTCAGATAATTAAGAGATTCGGTAATATCTCCGCGTGTTACAAAAAAGCCATAAAGCCCTGTGTTAAAGACAACAGGAATTGAAAATGTTATCGAATTGTTTGTAACAGAGGCTACCGTAACAGTAATAATTGTACCGTCGTTAGCTTTGAGAGTAAGAATGTCGCCAACTTCGAATCCGTTGCCTTTGATAGTTACCTGCGCACCTCTGTAAGTTTCAATTACAGGGGGAATTACAACTCCGGTGATGTTTAACGATTTCATTACAACAGGCTCGTCTTCGCTGTCGCAACTTGTAAATCCGCCGGAAATAACGACTGCTATAAGCAGCATCGTTATCCATGATTTTAGTTTAAGATTTTTCATTTTATTCATCATTTTAGTTAATTTTTTATTAATTTTACATATTTAGATTATTTGTTAAACTCTTGTTATTATAGATGATGTAGCCCCGTTTCGGCGTAGTTTCCAGACTACGTCGTTCATAATACTATTGCAGGTATTGCCAACTCTTACTTTATTTAATATATTTTTCATTTATAAACTATTAACACATTAACACATTATCATATTATCATATTATCACATTATCACATTATCATATTAACACATTAACACATTAACACATTAACACATTAAATTACTTCTTTCTTTTTTCCAAGTAGTGGCGCAGAATATCGCGCCTACAATGCTTGCAACAATAAACATCCAAAATATGGCATCCCAGCCGCTCGATTGTGATATTGTTCCTATTGCTATTTTTGCCAACACGGCATCGCCAATCAGATAGCCAAACAAACCTACAAATCCGGCTGCTGTGCCTGCCGCATTTTTGGGAACAAGATTTAATGCCTGAACGCCAATAAGCGCAACAGGTCCGTAAATACAAAAACCAATTTCGCAAAGTGAAACAAAAACAACAGTTCGGCATATCACAATAGGGTCGCCGCCAAATGTTTGAGCAATCCATGCGGCAACGGGCACGGCTTTCCAATAAATCAAAATTCCTACAAGCACTAGCACCATATAAATAACATTTGCAGGCGCACAGCGTCCTTTGAAAAATTTTGCCGAAATCAAACCGCAAATTATTGTTCCGGGAACTCCTGCATAATTATGCAACGAAAACGCCAAATTGCTTTGTTCGGAATTCATAATATTCATTTCTTGCAAATAAGTAGGCGCCCAATCGCTTATGCCATAGCGCACAAGATAAACAAAAGCATTGGCAATGGCTATAAGCCAAAGTAATTTATTTTTGAAAATATAATCAACAAAAAGGCGTTTAAAAGGAATTTTTACTTCTTCGCCTTTTGCATTTTTCTTTCCCGAAAAATCATTACGATATTCATCAACAGGCGGAAGTCCGCACGACTGTGGCGTATCGCGCAATGCCCACCAGCAAAAGCCTGCAAACAAAAGCGCTACCAAACTCGGAAATATAAATGCCGCCCGCCATGTTTGTCCTATACCAAATATAAAAAATACGCCAACGCCAAGAGTAACAAGCAATCCCAACGAGCCGCTGCCAATAGTGTGAGATGTATTCCACACCGACATTTTAAAACTTCGTTCGTTTTGCGAAAACCAATGCGCCATTATTCGCCCGCAGGGAGGCCAGCCCATTCCCGAAAGCCAACCTACCAACAGCATAAACGAAAAAATTATGACAACATTATAAGTTATATTTCCTGCGCTGTATGGAATAAATCCTACTCCCATCATTAAAAATGATGACAAAATTAAACCTATCACCAAAAATTTACGGGCATCGCTGCGGTCGGAAATACTTCCCATAATAAATTTACTGAAAGCATAAGCAATAGAAATTGCCGAGCCTGCAATGCCTACGCTTGCTTTGTCGAGTAAACCTTCTTCTATCATACCCGGTGCTGCCAGCGATAAATTTTTTCGCACTAAATAGTAAGCAGCATAGCCAAAAAATGCCCCTAAA
>JAITPP010000237.1 GCA_031289385.1 Prevotellaceae bacterium
AAAAGATTGTTTTCAAAAAAGCAAGCCGTTAGGTTTGCATCGCTCGGTAGAAAAATGAACCATCCTTCGTATTGCAAGCCGTAGGTTTGCAACCGTCTGCTTTTGGTTGCAGTCCTAACAGACTGCAATGTTGGCGTGGCGTTTATTGTTTCTACCGAGCGATAATCCCTAACGGGATTTTTTTTGCCATCTTTTATAAATTGTTTATTTTTCATCACTAAATACCAACGACTAAATACTAACGACTAAATACTAAATACCAAATCAAATTTCTTAGCCTCTTCCCAAATTTCGTTCATTTCGCCGAGTGTCATTGTTTTTAGCGAGTGTCCTTGTTTTATTGTTCGTTGTTCGAGATATTCAAAGCGGCGTATGAATTTTTTGTTTGTGCGTTCGAGTGCGGTTTCGGAATCGATATTGTACAGGCGGGCGGCATTTACAATGGCAAAAATTAAATCGCCAAATTCTTGTTCCAAACGTTGAGCGTTTTCATTTTCTATTTCTGTCTGCACTTCGTTGTATTCTTCTATAACTTTGTCCCACACTTGGCTGCGTTGTTCCCAATCGAAACCTATTGCGCTAACTTTTTCTTGTATTCTGTTTGCTTTTATCAGAGCCGGCAATGCAGCAGGAACGCCCGAAAGCACTGATTTATTTCCATCTTTTTCTTTCAGTTTAAGATGTTCCCAATTTTTTACAACTTGGTTAGAATCGTTGTTTACATCTACATTTCCAAAAACGTGGGGATGTCTGTAAACAAGTTTATCGCAAATTCCGTTAATCACATCTGTGATATCAAAATCGCCTGTTTCGCTGCCCAACTTTGCATAAAAAACAATATGCAGCAACAAATCGCCTAACTCTTTGCGTATTTCGTTCAAATCTTTTTTTATGATAGCATCGGCAAGTTCGTAGGTTTCTTCTATGGTGTTATTGCGCAAACTTTCAAAGGTTTGCTTTGCATCCCAAGGGCATTTTTCGCGCAGTTCGTCCATAATATTCAAAAGTTTGGCAAATGCCGTAAGTCGTTTATCGTTTTCCATTTTTTTTCGTTGTATTGATTATTTTTTTCGCAAAAGTAATTGATGATTTTTAATTTTCATCAGCCGAAAACATTGGGTCCCAAGCAGGCAATCGTACAGGTTTTTGATTTAATAATTCCAAAATATTCGACGGCACAAATTGTTTTTCTACAACCAAACGAAACATATATTCGTTAAACCATTCGTCGGATATTATCAAATTTCCTTTATATCCCGTATCGCCCCAACTGTTTTCTACCATCCATTTTTTTGATTTTCCGTTTTCATCAACATCAACGGCAATAAGCGACATGGCGTGCGACGAGCCGCTTGCAAATGTTGCGATTCGCTGTTGTTTGTTCATTCCGAAAGTTGTGCCGAAAAGCGATTCGTAATCGAAATTATTAACGTCAAGAGTTCCTTTTTCGCGCAGTAAAAACTTGCCTACATCGCAACTAAAATACATTGCTTTGTTTGCTTTTATGCTTTTTACAGCCATGTTTTTTATTTCGTCTATCGGTAAATTTACGTACAGCCAGTTGTGCCCATCGTACACGTGGCGGTCGAAGTCGATTTCGTAAACTTTATAAAATTCGCGGCTTGGGTCGTTCATCAGCATCACATAATTGCCGATTAAATCGTTTCCGAAAAGTTCATTATAAAACGAAAGCGGTGTGTATTCTTTTGTTTCTATTATTTTTCCTTCGGCGTTTTTGCGCGTCCACGTGAATTTTTGCACAGGCTCGCCAAGATTTAGCGCAAGTATTCTGTAAATAACGCCCAGCATTTCTGTTTTGCGATTTGAAATATCTGCGGCTTTCGTATTTGCAGGCATATTGCGCAATTCGATAGCAAATTCGCGAAGTTTAAGCGCAATTATCTGACTCAATCGAGAAGTGCTGTTGCTCGAATTTGTTTCGGGCATAACGTCTTGTGGAACAACGCCGTATTTCGCCACCAAATCGGCTACGCCTGTGTAAGTACCGCCATCGCTTATTGGATTTTTCAAAAGCCATTCAACCATTCTGTCGTCGATAGATTTTGCGCGTGTTTCTATTATTCCTTGCAAAAACAGATTGCTTTTTTCCAATTGATCGTAAAAAAAATTGTAATTATGGCTTAATTGCAACTCCGACAATTTATGCTGTGCAATAGCCTGAGCGCGCAATACATTTAATCCTGTAAACAGCCAGCAACGTCCGCTGCTTTTTTGGTCGGTAATGCCTTTGGTTGTAACTTTATCGCTGAAATCGCCGTTAAATTTTGTTTGATTTTCGGCATTTACGGCAAGTTTGTTTATGTCATTATTTGCAATCGCATTACGAATTGCTTTGTCGGTTGCCGTATTGGCGTATGATTTTTTTATTTGCAAAAGATTTTCGGCAGTGATACCGCCGGTTTGCGCTTGTGTACTTGTTTGTATAATTGCAAACAATGTTGTAATAAGAATTATTTTTTTCATGATATTATTTGTTTATTATTTTCAATATAAATTTAAAAAGTTCGGCGTTTAAGTTCGAAATGTTGTCCGAGATATTTTTTGCGAACTTCGGGATCGGAACTTAGTTCTTCGGGCGTTCCGGCTTTAAGAATATTTCCTTCGTACAACAAATAAGCGTGATCGGTTATTGATAATGTTTCATCAACATTATGATCGGTAATTATTACGCCGATATTGCGATTTTTTAAGTCGGCAACAATTTTCTGAATATCTTCAACTGCAATCGGATCAACGCCTGCAAAAGGTTCGTCGAGCAAAATAAATTTAGGATCAATAGCAAGTGCGCGAGCAATTTCGCAACGTCGTCGCTCGCCGCCCGAAAGTTGTATTCCATAACTTTTTCGCACACGATTCAAGCCAAATTCGCTAAGCAAACGTTCCATTTTTTCTTTTTGCTGTTCTTTTGTAAGATCAGTCATTTCCAATATTGCGCGTAAATTATCTTCAACGCTCAATTTGCGAAACACAGATGCTTCCTGCGACAGATAAGCCAATCCGCGTTGTGCGCGTTTGTACATTGGTTCGTTGGTGATTTCGGCATCTTCAAGAAAAATATGTCCCGAATTAGGTTTCACTAAACCTACAATCATGTAAAACGAAGTTGTTTTTCCCGCTCCGTTTGGTCCAAGCAAACCAACAATTTCACCTTGCTCCACCTCAATAGACACGCCATTTACAACGGTGCGAGTTCCATAACGTTTTACCAAGTTTTCTGCATATAATTTCATCTGTATTTATTTTTCAATTTTATTATTTTGTATTTTACATTTTGAAATACTTTGCAAAAATACATAAATTTTCTATGATTATAAACTAAAACTTGCATTGTTAATATCCAACTCGCTTTTAAAATGAACTGAAATTATTGATTTGTTGGTTTGAAAAATCTTTATGACCATTATAACTTCTATATTTTTACGCATTCATCCGTGTGTTTAATTAGTTTATTAAGTTATAAAGGTATTATATTCTGCAAATTTTGTAATTCGTAATTGACTTTCATTTGTGTGCTAAAAAAATTAAGAATTTAATAGTCAATAATAAATAATCAATTATCATTAATCTCTTTTTGAACTTTTTTGCTTAGCGAATTAAATACTAATAAATACGATTGGTTGAGCATATTTTTTAACACATCTTCGGGTACGTTGCCGCCCAAAAACATTGAACTCCAATGTGTTTTATTCAGATAATATCCGGGTGCAATATCTTTGTAGCGTTCGCGCAATTCTTCGCCATAGTCGGGCTCTAATTTTACGGATATTATAGGTTTGCCTTCGCCGTCGTTGCCAACCATTGCAAACATTTTTCCGCGAATTGTGTAGCGAACGGCGTCCCACTCTGCTTTATAGTCTTCTTCTACGCCTTTTTTGGCAAGGCAGTATGACTGGATAAAATCGTAATTCATAATTTTTTATCCGCAAATTTTTCTGAAAACTCTCAAAGCATTTTCGCCTAATATTTTCTTAATTTCTTCGACGGTATAATCGTGTTCGAATAAGGCTTTGGTGAGATTTGGAAATTTTGAAACATTTTCTAAACCTTCGGGCGTTATGTCAATTCCATCAAAATCAGAGCCAAGCGCAATGCTATCAACGTTTCCCGTAAGGTTTCGGATATAATTAATGTGATTCATTACATCTGCAATCGTGGCTTTATCGGTATTATTTAAAAAATACGGATAAAAAACAGAGCCTATAACTCCGCCGCGCCGCGCAATTTCTTTTATATGTTCGTCGCACAAATTGCGTTTGCTGTTGTTTACATTGTATGCGCCCGAATGTGTTGCTATAACTGTGGTGTCGGTGTAGTTGAGAACATCGTCAAGCGATTTTTTATTTACATGCGAAACATCTGTCATCACGCCAAGCGAATTTAATCTGTCGATAACCTGTTTTCCGAATTGCGACAAGCCTTTGCTGTTATCGTCGTTTGCGCCGCCGCACCATTCTGTTCCGTAGTTCCACGCAAGAGTAAGATAGCGCATTCCTTTTGCATAAAGTTTGTTGATGTTATCAATGTTGTCGCCAATAAGTTGCCCGCCTTCGAGACACATCACTGCGGCAATTTTTTCGTTATTTACGGTTGCGAGAATATCGTTGTAATTGCTCACAAGTTTTATTTCGCCTTTACATTCGTCAATGTCATTATTAAGAATATCAATAAGTTCTAATGCTCTGACAAAATGATTTTCGTGTTCGTCGGGGCGAGTCCAGATTACAAAAAACTGAACGTTTACGCCGCCTTCTTTCAGTCGCGCCACATCGGTGTGATGTTTATTGTTGCCGAATAAACGATGTTCGGGATGATGAACTCGTTCTTCCATGTAATCGTTGTGCAAATCGACAACTATCGCCGATTGATGAATTGTTTTATAATTATTTTCCATAAATATTTAAATAATGTTTAGTGGTTAATGATTAATGGTTAATGGTTAATAACCAATCATTAACCATTAACAGTTAATCATTAATCGTTATTTGAAATTGGTATCCCTCCATGATGGGGTTGTGCAAAAGTTTATCGCAAATTTCTTTTACTCGTTTTTCGGCAATTTCTTTTGTTTCGGCTTCAATTTCGAGTGTAATGTGTTTGCCAATGCGCACATTTTCAATTTCGTTGTAACCATTGTTATGCAATGTCATTGTTACGGCTTTTCCTTGCGGGTTCAGCAATGCTTTAAGAGGCATTACGTCGATTTCGGATATAAATTTCATAATTTATTTGTTTTATTTTTTAAAATTGTTTTTATTGTCGATATTAAAATATATAGTATTATTGATAAACTTATTCCCGCAAAACCAAGCAGGATAATAAATATCAGCGATATTACCAAAAATATTATTTGTGTAATATTTTTTTCTAAAATTTGTTTGCCTGTTTCATTAAATTTTACTTTCAGCGAAAACATTGGCAATTCGCATATCATCAACGCCGACATTGCTATTGTAAGTATTACGATTGAAATTTCGTTATACAAAATATCGTGTATAAATTGATATTTGCTTGCTGCTATTACTGTTGCCACAATAAATATTGCATTTGCAGGCGTAGGCAATCCCAAAAACATTTCGTGCTGACGCTCGTCGATATTGAATTTTGCCAATCGTAACGCCGAAAAAACGGCTATCATAAACGGAAATCCGTAAATTAAAATTCCAAAAATAGGAATACTAAGCAAATCGTCGTTTGATTTGACTAAAACTCTGTGCAGCATTGCAGCAGGCACTACTCCGAAACTTATTAAATCTGCCAGCGAATCTAATTCCAATCCTAATTTTGAATAGGCATGTAAAATACGCGCAAACAATCCATCGCAAAAATCGAAAAGCACGGCAAACAGCAAAAAATACGCGGCAGTCATAAAATCATCTTTAAATACAAAAACTAATGCCAGACAGCCCGACAGCAAGTTGAGCGATGTTATTGCATTTGGTATTATTTTTTTCATTGTTGTAAACATTTTTTTCTTAACTTTGCTACAAAAATACAAAAATATGTTGAAATATTTGTTATTGTGTTTATTTTTTATAAACATTTATGCCTGCAAAAACAACAGGCATGCGGAAAGTACGAAAAACGAAAAATCTGATAAAATTGTAAAATACGACGTAAATATCATATCGCCGCAAAACGGGCAACAGGTAAATTACGGCGATGCAGTAAACATTTCGTATGAAATAAAAACCGACAGTTTAATTATTGATACAACTGTTTTGTTTGTTAATAATCGAGAAGTGGCGCGGTTTTCGGGAACAAATTATACATGGACGATGAACGATAACAGCGTTGGCAGAAAATATTTGCGTTTGAGCGTCAGAGCCGGCGGAAAAGAAGTTGCAAATGCGGCGTGTACATTAAAATATTTTCCGCAGCCGCCAAAATATTATAAATATTCTGTTGTAAAACAATATTCGCACAATGCGGGATTTTTTACACAAGGTTTATTTTTTGATGAAGAATTTTTGTACGAAGGCACAGGGAATTACGGAAAATCGGCATTAATGAAAATTGATATTTCAAACGGAAATGCCGTGAAAACGATAAATCTGAGCAATGATTTTTTTGGCGAAGGAATTACACTTTTTGGCGATAAAATTTATCAACTTACGTGGCACGAACATCAATGTTTTGTGTACGATAAAAATACTTTTGAAAAAACCTCTGTAATATCATACACCAACGAAGGCTGGGGCGTTACAACCGTTGATAATATGCTGGCAGTAAGCGACGGTTCAACAATAATAAGTTTTGTAAATCCCGATAATTTTGCAGAAATTCGCCGAATTGAAGTTTGCAACGACAAAGGAAACGTAAGCCAGCTCAACGAACTTGAATTTATCGACGGGCTAATTTGGGCTAACGTTTGGCAAACAAATACTATTGTGATGATAAATCCCGAAAGCGGCGCAGTTGTTGGCGAAATAGATTTAAGCGGAATATATCCCAACACAACAAACGAAGATTGCCTGAACGGCATTGCTTACGATGCCAAAAAAAATCGCATTTTTGTTACAGGAAAACATTGGAATAAACTTTTTGAGATAAGGGTATTTATTTAGTCGTTGGTATTTAGTCGTTGGTATTCCGTAGTTCTGTATTCAGTATTCCGTAGTTCAGTATTCCGTAGTTCCGTATTTTGTATCAAGTAGATATTGCTCTTTATTAATTTGAGTTTTTTTTTTTGTATAACTTCTTTAATATCCGACTAACGATTAAATACCAACGACTAAATACTTGATACTAAATACCAACGACTAAA
>JAITPP010000248.1 GCA_031289385.1 Prevotellaceae bacterium
TCCTGCCAACGCCGAACACAAAAAATCAAAAACTTTTAATTTGTTATTAATTGTTGGGATAATCTGTGGTTGTATTTGTAAAGAAAGAATCAAGAAGTTAAGAAGTTAAATGAAGTTAGAGAAATTAATTGTGAAATTTTATTGATATAAAAAACTTTGCGGTTAAAAAACGATAAAACCGCAAAGTTTGCAGAGAAAATCGCAAAGAATGCGAAGGATTTATCATTCTTTTAAAATTATGAAATATTATTTTTTATTTTTATAAATGAATAAATGTAAAAATTATAGTATATTTGCATAAAAAATTAACGCTACTGATAATGAACAGTAATAAATGATTAGATAATTTAATTAACAATATGAATTACAACTTAAATTTATCAAGATAAATAGTTGATTATTAATAAAATAACAAATATGAAATTAAACAATGAAAAAACAGCATTAATATTGATACTGATAATTTGCATTTGTGAGTTGAATTTACGTTAAGCATAGAAGGAGGAAAGAGATTAACTATTTATTTCGTTGCCTGTCCTTTAAGAGGTAATTATGTGAGTTGTGTAATGAGTTTTTGGAACAATGATTCAATTAATCCCGGCGGATTACCTCCTTTATTAGAAGAAGTAATGCAATTAAAACAATAATAATTTATGTTTAAAAAGTAAACAAAATTTGCGTATAACGTAATTTAGAAACGTTAGTTTTATTACTCTAATTGCAACTGCGGTTAGTTTTCTAATTTTTGCCTATTTTCCTCACAAAAAAAATATTTTTAAAAATCTTTTCGGCAAATAATATTGGTAATTAGAAAAAAAGAATTACCTTTGCTGCCCCTAAAATGGGAATAAACTAAGGTATTAACTAAAAATTAATAAAGAGTGGACACACTAAGTTACAAAACAGTTTCGGCAAACAAAGCCACAGTAAATAAAGGCTGGGTTTTGATTGACGCAACAGATGTGGTTTTAGGACGCCTTGCATCTCGAGTAGCGCTTATACTTCGAGGCAAGACGAAACCTAACTATACCCCTCACGTAGATTGCGGTGATAATGTTATAATTATCAACGCAGAAAAAGTGAGACTTACAGGTAAAAAGATGACAGACAAAATTTATGTTCGTCATACAGGTTATCCCGGCGGGCAAAGGTTTGCAACCCCAAGCGAATTGTTAAAACGCAAACCTCTCGCAGTAGTAGAAGAAGCAGTAAGGGGCATGCTTCCAAAGAACAGACTTGGCGCACAATTGTTTCGCAATTTGTATGTATATGCAGGTGGCGAGCACCAACAAGAAGCGCAAAAGCCTAAACAAATTAATATAAACGAACTTTTATAATTGAGAATGGAAGTAATTAACGCACTTGGAAGAAGAAAAGCTGCCGTAGCTCGTATCTACATTAGCACAGGCAAGGGAAACATTACTATCAACGGTCGCGAATTAAAAAATTATTTTCCGTCTGAAATGTTGCAGTACGTAGTAACACAACCGCTTGTATTAACCGACAACACAGGTAAATACGACATTAAAGTTAATCTTAATGGCGGCGGAACAAAAGGACAGGCAGAAGCACTACGCTTGGCTGTGTCGCGCGCACTTTGCAAAATTGATGCAGAAAATTATCGCCCCTTGTTGAAAAAAAATGGCTTGCTAACCCGCGACTCGCGCGAAGTAGAACGTAAAAAACCGGGACGCCCCGGCGCTCGCAAAAGATTCCAGTTCAGCAAACGTTAGAACTTGGATTGATTTTTTTGAATATTATTTTAATAATCAGAAAACTATGGCAGAGTACAACAGCGGTTTAATTGACAATAAAACAAGAAAAGAAAAACAATGCTTTTCGATAGAAAACAATGCTGCTGCTGCGAAAAATCGTTTCGACTGCAAAAATTGCACTACGAAAACGATTGACGAAATGAGTAAACAAAATGTTTAATAAACGGTTTTAAACCAAAAAATTAATTAAAAAAATGTCAAGAACAAATTTTCAAGAATTACTTGATGCAGGCTGTCACTTCGGACACTTAAAAAGAAAATGGAATCCGAAAATGGCTCCGTATATTTTCATGGAAAAAAACGGTATTCATATTATCGACCTGCACAAAACAGTAGTAAAAATAGACGAAGCCTCTCACGTGCTTAAACAAATAGCACGCTCGGGACGCAAAGTTTTGTTTGTTGCAACAAAAAAACAAGCAAAAGACATTGTATCAGAAAAGGTACAAGCAGTTGGAATGCCTTACGTTACAGAACGTTGGGCAGGCGGAATGTTAACAAACTTTCCAACAATTCGCAAAGCAATCAAAAAAATGAACGTTATTGATAAAATGAATACCGACGGAACATTCGGTACATTATCAAAACGCGAACGGTTGCAAGTTACACGCCAACGTGCAAAATTAGAAAAAAACTTAGGCTCAATAGCCGATATGGCAAGACTTCCGGCTGCCCTTTTTGTAGTTGATATACAAAAAGAATCGAACGCAGTGAAAGAAGCAAATCGTTTGAACATTCCGGTATTTGCAATGGTTGATACCTGTTGTGACCCCACGCTTATAGATTATGTAATTCCGGCAAACGACGATGCTGCAAAATCAATATCACTTATAATTGATATTGTGTGTAAAGCAATACAGGAAGGAAGCGAAGAACGCAAAGCCGAACGCGAAAAAGAAGAAACAAATACCGTCGCCGTTAAAAAAGAAACAACCGACAACGATGCAAAAGAATCTTCGGGGAAAAAAATACGCGCTCGCAAAGCAAGAAGAGATGAATAATAAAATTTAATCAATAAAATTATGGAAATAAAAGTTGCAGATATAGCCAAATTAAGAGCAATGACAGGCGCAGGAATGATGGATTGCAAAAATGCACTTGTTGAAGCAAACGGCGATTTCGATAGAGCCCAAGAAATTATACGCGAAAAAGGTAAACTTGTTGCAGCAAAACGCGCCGACAGAGAAACTACCGAAGGAAGCGTTATTGCCAAAATAACCGACGACAAACGCACAGGTATTATTGTAGGTATTGGATGCGAAACCGATTTTGTATCGAAAAATAAAGAATTTCAGGATATTACAAATTCTATTGCCAACACAGCAATCAACAACGTTCCCGCAGATATTGATGCATTGAAAGCATTAAACGTAGGAAACGAAACCGTTGACAGCATCATTACACAACAAACAGGAAAAACAGGCGAAAAACACCAACTGTGTTATTATGCGCAAATAAAAGGCGAATACGTTTCGGGATATATTCACATGACAGGAAAATTAGCATCAATAGTTGCATTCAACAAAGTTATCGATGCCGAAGTTGCAAAAGAAATAGCAATGCAAGTTGCCGCAATGAGCCCTGTTTCGGTATCGGAACACGATTGCCCTGCCGAAGTAAAAGAACGCGAACTGAGAATAGGACGCGAAAAAGCAATTATGGAAGGCAAAGCCGAAAATATTGTTGAACGCATAGCCGAAGGCAGTCTTAAAAAATTCTACAAAGAATCGACATTGTTGAATCAAGCATTTATTAAAGACGCCAAACAAACGGTTGCCGACTACTTAAAATCAGTTGACTCCGAAGTAAAAGTACTTGGATTCATTCGTTTTTCATTAAGCGATTGATGATTTTTGTATAAATCAAATTTAAAAGCGCATGTTTATTGCGCTTTTTTTGTTTTGGTAATTTTCAAAAATAATACTATCTTTGCCGTGAAAGTTTTTTTGTTGAAAAACATTAAAAACACAATAATGAAATACAAATTACCATATATCATGTATTAAGAACAAGAAAAACAACAATTTATAAATATATTACTAATGAATAATGTCATGAAAAATATTTTAATAATTATATTTATTATATCTATGAACGTTACTGCTTTTGCACAAACAGAAGCAGAAGGTATAGAAATTTCCGCAAAAATAAAAATAGAAACAAAATATGAATCAGGATATTATAAAGTCAATAAAATACATACAGCTAATAATTATTATTTGGTTTTTGTTACAAAAGATAACGAAAGATATACTATTTTCTCTAATAAAGAACATCTACAAGTGAATGGTAAAAAAATAGAAAAAGATAGCACATATTATTTTGAAATTATTACTAATTTACTTACATCTAATGGAAAACCTATAACAGAGATGCCAAATTATTCTATTAGACATTTAGGTTTCACATTTGCAGAATTAGGAACATTATGTACTGCAAGAAACCTTTTTGGTCTTGTTGTTATAAAAAATTACAGTGAGCCGGATAAAAAATAAACAGCAAAATAATCTGTAAATATCCATTGTTGCCCGATAAAAAAGTCAGGGGGAGCGTGAAGTTCCCCCCTTTTGCAGCAACAGATTATGTTGTTGAGTATGTAAAAAGTAAGCCTTTTATAGAAAGTTTGTTTAATAATGAGAATCAACGCAAAAATGATTTAGAATTTATCTGTTATATTATTGACAAGGAACTTTTCTACATCAATCTTGATTTGGGAGGAAACCATCAGCAAGAATTGGATATTGAAATATTAAAGTTACTTCGTTCCGAAAATAATGGAGAAAAAGCAAAAGCAATTTCAGATAAAAAAGCATTAGATTTATTCGATTAATTTAAATTAAATTCTCACATATTCAATATTTTTATCAATTTTAAAATATTAAGCATTTAACATTAATCAATAATATTTTCAATTAAATTCATGTTAAACATATTTATTTTATCAAGAATAAATATTGTTTTTCAATTAAAATAATTTATTGCACACCCTTAGCGATAAAAATAATCGGATATTTTTTTGTTTTTTATGCAAAATATTTTTTAATTTTGTGACAATTACATGGTTTTTTATATTTTACGTTTTATAAAAACATATTGCTATGAAAACAATTGCTGCACTTGTGTTTTTTGCTGTATTTGCGGTGTGCGCAAATGCTCAGAGTAACACGTATGCAAACGGAGCGCGTTCGGCAGGAATGGGAAACGCCGGCGCAGCAACGGCAGATGTATGGGCAACAGTAAATAATCAGGCAGCATTAACTTTACTTCAAGATATTGAATTTGCAGCATTTTATAAAAATAATTTTGGAATTTCCGAACTTTCGTTAAGCGCATTATCTGTTGCTGTGCCTACAAAAATTGGAGTTTTTGGAGGCTCTGTTGCGCATTTCGGTTTTTCGGAATATAGCGAAAATAAAATTTCGGCGGCTTATGCAAAACGCCTTTGGAAAATGTTTTCGCTGAGCGCACAAATAAATTACAACACAATAAATTTCACAAACGGCTATCAAAACACAACTGCGATTAGCGGCGAGGTGGGCATTTTTGCCGATTTGTCGGAAAATTTTTATGTTGGCGCACACGTTTTCAATCCCACGCAAACCTCGCTATCATTAGAAAACAACGAAAAAATGCCTGTGCGATATAAAATCGGATTGGCGTACAAACCAATACCAACCTTGCTTTTATGCACCGATTTTATTTACGATAATGTTAGCCGTTTTTCGTTTTGCGGCGGAACGGAATATTATTTTTTAACGCAATTATGTTTACGCGCAGGAGTATCTACAAACCCCGAATTATTTACGCTTGGCGCAGGTTATCGCTATAAACAAATAAATGTTGATGTTGCTTACAGTTATCACAATGTACTTGGAAACATAAGCTGTATAAGCGTTTCATATAAATTAAACAAAAAATGAAAAGATTTGCAGTCATATTATTTTTTGCGTTGATTTTTGCGAAAATTACTGCTCAGGAAACCGACGAAAATCCTGTGAAAATAATTATCGGCTTGATTGAAGACATTGCCGCATCAACGGATGACGAAAATTCTGAAATTGATTTTGAACAATTATACGAGCAATTTACAAATTTATTGAACAATCCTGTAAATCTGAACGCCGCTACACGCAAAGATTTGGAGCAATTATTTATTCTCAGCGATTTTCAAATTTCGTCTATACTCGAATATGTAAAAAGCAACGGAAAAATGTTGAGCAAATACGAACTTGCCTTTGTTCACGGATTTGACGATGCACTTGCCGAAAGTCTATATCCTTTTGTTACCGCCGCATCCGACTATGAATATATTTCAAAATCGGATACCGCAAAATTTAAAGATATGATTACTCGCGGCGAACATCAAATTATTGCACGAGCAAAACAACTCATTGAAAAACAGGCAGGATACAAAGACGATGCAACAACAAAATTTCGAGGTTCGCCGCTATCGCTTTACACGCGCTATACTTACAAATATCACGACAGGCTGAAATTTAATATCACAACAGAAAAAGATGCAGGCGAAAAATATTTTGATTTTATTTCGGGACACATTCAATATGATTCTAAAAAAACTCTGAAACGCTTGATTGTAGGCGATTTTCAGGCTCAATTCGGGCAGGGACTTGTGCTGTGGAACGGTTTTAGTTTAAACAAATCTGTTGTTGGAACTACTGTGCGCAAGCGTGCGCGTGGAGTTTACGGATATTCGTCCACCGACGAAAATAAATATTTCAGAGGCGTAGCAGCAAATATCGAATCGGGAAGATTTAATATTTCGGTACTGGCATCGTACAAAAACCGAGATGCAACAATCGTCGACAGCGCAAATAAATCTTTCAAAAGCCTGCAAACGACAGGATTACATCGCACAAACAGCGAAATGCGAGGCAAAAATTTTGTGAGCGAAACGGCATTCGGTGGAAATGTAAATTATGAATATAAAAATTTGCGTGTCGGAATTTCGGGATTGTGGCACGGTTTCGGCACAGATTACCTGCGCGATTTGCAGCCGTATAATATGTTTGAACTCAATAAATCGGCGAATTACAACTATTCTGCGGATGCCCAATGGATGTGGAAACGAATTATTTTATTTACCGAAACCGCATTCGATTCCAATACTAAAAATGCGAGCGTAGTTGGCGCAACATTAGGTTTGGAACAAAACATACAATTATCGCTGTTGTACAGAAATTATGCACGCGACTATAAATCGCTGTACGCACAAGGTTTTAGCGATGGTACAAAAACCGAAAACGAAGAAGGATTTTTTCTGTCGGCAGCATTTTCGCCTTTACAAAAAGTGAATTTTTCAGGATATTTTGACATATTTAGTTTTTCGTGGCTAAGATACAGAGTTAATGCGCCTTCGCAGGGATATTCGTATGCTTTTAGAATAGATTATACGCCAAATTATAATGTAAATATGTATGTGAACGTAAAACAAAAAAACAATAAGGAAAATTTCACTCCCGAAAATGCCAACATAGCCCAAACCGTTGATAAATCTGTGTTTCACGTAAATTACAATATTAAATATACCCTTTTCGAAAATTTAAAAATGGGAAGCAGAATTGAATATGCAACCACTAAACTCGGCAACCAGCCTCGCGAAAAAGGATTTATGTTTTTTCAGGATATAGCCTACGGTTTTAAGAAATTGCCAATCGCCGTTTCGTTGCGCTACGCATATTTTAATACAGACAGTTGGAACACACGCATATACGCTTACGAAGACGACGTACTTTACGCATATTCCGTACCCGCATATTATTCGAAAGGACAACGCCGATATTTTAATCTAAAATATTCAATATCAAAGCGCATAAACTTATGGCTACGACTATCGCAAACAATCTACTCCGACACAAAATCAATAGGTAGCGGCACAACAAAAATAGATGGCAACAAACAAACCGAAATAAAAATGCAGGCGGTAATTAAGTTTTAAGGCGGAAGTTAAGAAGTTAGAGAAGTTAAGAAGTTAATGTCAAATCAATTACGAATTACAAGATTTACATCCTCAAATTTTGTAAACAAATTTATTTAAAAATCTTTTCAAATATTCTGTCTGTTGCGCCGAGATTTGCTTTTACATATTCGCCGACTTTTGCGCCTATGGTAAAATTCGACAGCAAATTATCAAAAACGTTTCGTAATTCGTCGTAGTTGTTTACCGAAAAGCCGCCGCCGCAAGCAATAAGTTCGCGGGCTTCACGAAATTTAATATATTCAGTTCCCCACACCACAGGAATTGCATAAACGGCTGCTTCAAGCGTATTGTGTATTCCTGCGCCAAACCCGCCGCCAATGTATGCTATTTTTCCGTAGCGATAAATCGACGATAATATTCCGAAACAATCAATAATAATGCAATCGAAATCGGCGGCATTATCGGCGGAAAGTTGTGAATATAAGGCATACGGGCGTTTAAGTTTATTGCATATTTCGTTAATATGCGATTGATGTATTTCGTGAGGCGCAATTATTAATTTTATCGTTTTATTTTCGTTGAAATATTTAAGCAATAAATCTTCGTCGGCAGTCCAAGTGCTGCCTGCTACAATCACATTTTTTCGTTCGGCAAATTTTTCTATCAGCGGTAGTTTTTTCGATTCCAGCGCAATTCCGTTTACTCTGTCGAAACGTGTATCGCCGGCAATAGTAACTTTATAAATATCAACACTTTTTAGCAGTTTATGCGAATTTTCATCTTGTACAAAAATATATGTGAAACATTGTAATATTTTTCTAAAAAATCCGCCATAGATTTTAAAAAATATTTGTTTTTTACGAAAAATTGCTGAGATAATATATGTCGGAATTTCGCGTTTTTTAAGTTCCAACAAAAAATTTCCCCAAAATTCGTACTTTACAAATATTGCTTTTTCGATATTTACAAGCGAAAGAAATCGTTTTACATTGCGCCGTGTATCGGTTGGTAGATAGCAAACTACATCTGCGTTTGAATAATCTTTGCGGATTTCGTAACCCGAAGGCGAAAAAAATGTGAGCAATATTTTTGTTTGCGGTTTTTCTTTTTTCAGTTTTTCGATTACAGGGCGTCCCTGTTCAAACTCGCCGAGCGACGACACATGAAACCATACGTATTTTGAATTTTTATCCGTTTTTTCTTCAATAATATTCCATGTATTATGGCTTCCGACGTGCCGCTTTTTTGCCTTTTCGCTAAAAGCCGATGCCAAAGCAATCAATCGTCCGTAAACGTGTATTGACAAGTTATATAAAATGTTCATTTCGGCAATTAAAAAAATTAATCTCTGAATAAATGTACAAAACTGCGATATTCCTTGCCGTTATACGAGGCATCGTCCCAACCTATTCCGCTTACAACGTAATAATAAACGCCCGCAGAACATTCAACGCCATCGTTATTTAATTTTCCGTTCCAGCCTTGCCATTTTCCATAATCGCCGCTGTACGAGTAAATGCTGTGTCCTGCTCTGTCAAAAATTTGCAATCGTATTGTGCGCATCGACATATTTTGTCCTTTTATGAATTTGAAAATATCGTTTTGCCCGTCGCCGTTTGGAGTAAACGCATTTGGTATTGATTTATACGGAAATACTGATTTGCTGACATTTATATACGATAAAAGCGAAGAATCTTTGCATCCTGTCAAAGTATTTTCTACAATCAACTGAAATCCGTATTTTCCTGTCGGATAACCTTCAAGATTTCCTGTATGATGCGGAATTGTAGGATATGCGGTTTCGTCTAAATTTGTTGTTGTTTGCGTCCAAATAAGCACATTTCGTGTTTGTTCAAGATAAATATTTCCATAGCCTTTCCATGTATATTTATTGGCGTGTCGGGTTTGGTTGTGTTTGAAACGCGCGTAATATAAGGCGTTGTTGTTTTCGTCGGCATAAGTTGTTGTTGCCGCCCAATTATCTTCGTCGGTTCGCGCCTCAACTGCAAAAGCGGGATATACGGCAATTGCGGGAATCAGCGGCGTGGATGCCGTTACGGTTTTCCCGAAAACATCTTTTATGGTAACCGAATAAATTGCATCAAGCAAAGGCGGAGGCTCGCTTATAGATGTTTTATTCCATTTTTTCCACGAGTCGTCAATATCGGGCAAACCGTCGTAAATATCGGCAGATGTTGTCCAATCTGTTGAGAGTTTATTGTATATTAGCGAATCGTAAAGTACTGACGACATGCTTTCTAACTGATAAACGCGATACGGAGCATTAGAGGCAGGGCGCACGGCAGCCTCCAAATCGAGCCAGTCGCAATTTGACGAATATGTGATTCCGCCAACAAGTTTAAACGTGTCGATAATAACCCAAACGGCAAAAGTATCAATGGAAGTACCCACTCCTGCAGAATCTACCGAAACACGAAAACCGCCGTCCGACAAACTTGTAAACAAACTTGTAGAAACATTGGTTTCATTTAAAACCGTTGAAAATGTTTGCGAATCAACATCTAATTTTTCCCATATAAAATCGGAATTTTCGCTTGAATGATGTTTTGCTTCAAGGTATCCGGTAGTTGGTGAAAAAAAAACATGAATTTCGTCGGGTTTACCCCTCAAAAACGAAGTTGGTTTTGAATAATCAACCCCAATTGCTGTAATTTGTGCAAAACAATCTGCCTGCCAAAAGACAAACAACAAACTAACTATTAATAATTTGTATAATCTATACATCATAGTAAACTTTAATAATAACCACAAATTTAATTATTTTTTTGCTAACAGCAATTTTTTTTTTAATTATTATTAATAAATGGAGAAATTACGAAATGTAGTAATTAAGGAAAGTAGGAATTAAGGAATGTAGAAATGTAGGAATTAAGGAATGTAGGAATGAAAATAAATTGCAGAATAGAAAAAACTTTGTGTGCTTTGTGGTTAGAAACATGAATAAATAAACCACAAAGCACACGAAGAAAGCACAAGGAACACAAAGAAAAAATATCAAATTATGAAATATTGATTTTCATTTTTTTCGGCTACCCGTCTTCTTTTATTTTGTTTTTTTTAATAATCACATTTCATTAATCTACTTCCCAGCCTTTATTTTTAGCTATACTTTTATCGCAGTCGTTGCTACCCGGATTATTGATAATAGAAATAATACCACCTTTACCATAAGGTAAACTTAGTAAAGTATTAAACAGACTATTTAGTGCGCTTGCCGATAATTGATTATCGCGACAACCTAAAACTCTTAAAGCCGTACAATTACTAATATCTAAACTTGTTAATTGATTATTGCGACAACCTAAAACTCTTAAAACCGTACAATTACTAACATCTAAACTTGTTAATTGATTATCGCTACAATCTAACTCTGCTAAATCCGTAAAATTACTAACATCTAAATTTGTTAATTGATTTTTTTCACAGTTTAACTTTTCTAAAACCGTACAATTACTGACATCTAAACTTGTTAATTGATTACCGGCACAACCAAACCATGTTAAAGCCGTAAATTTACTAACATCTAAACTTGTTAATTGATTACCGCCACAATTAAACCCCACTAATGCCGTACATTTACTAACATCTAAGCCTGTTAATTGATTACTGCTACAATATAAATAGTCTAAAGCCGTACATTTACTAACATCTAAACTTGTTAATTGATTACTGCTACAATTTAAACTTTCTAAAGTCGGGCATTCTCCAAATGTTAATTCAACACAATGTTGATTGATAACTTTTAATTCTGTCAGTTCTTCTGTTTTAACAGTAATTTTTTGCAGATTTTCATTTTCATATCCATGCTCAAAATACCGCATTTCTCCATTAGGTGTAAAATCCTCAGTATTTCCATCTCCCCAATCAACAGTAATCTTTTGGGCAGCAGCCTGAAATGCAACATACTTAGAATTAACATTCATTACAATTCGCCCCT
>JAITPP010000257.1 GCA_031289385.1 Prevotellaceae bacterium
GCCATCTTTCTTTGTATATTTCCTGAGCATTTTCGGGCTTGTTAAATGAAATGATAATCTGCAATTCGGGCTGTCCTCGTTTGTTTTTCACTTTTGAGCCGGAAATGTAGCATAGTTGCTCATTGACACGATAAATTTTGCATAATGCACAAATAAACATGCCCAAGAACTTAATGCGGGCTAAATTCATTCTACCCGCAAAATTTTTGCTTAGAATTGAAATTAATTGAGTACTTTTGCACTCAGCCTTGAAGTTTTTCGTCATCTTTATAATTGTTTGGAAATCAGCTACAAAGATACAAAACTTCAAGGACTTTTTAAAATAAATAATGTTATAATTAGTTAAATATTAGGTGGTTATGTGGAGTTTTGCAATTTTTGTCATGTAGTAAACAAAAATTATTATATTTGTAAAATGAAAAACGATATTTTAAAAATATTACTCGTTCAACACGATGTTGTTTTGGGCGACATTGACGCAAATCTTAATAAAATTGGCAATTTGCTAAGTACGAATACGCAAAAAGCCGATTTAATTATTTTGACTGAAATGTTTTCTACCGGCTTTTCGATGAAACCCGAACGTTTTGCCGAATCAACCAGCGGCAAAGCCCTAACGTGGCTGTGCGAAAAAGCAAAAACCATCGGCTCTGCCTTTGCTGCAAGCGTGATGATTGAAGAAAATGGGAAATATTACAATCGCGCATTTTTTGTTTATCCCGACGGAAAATATGTTTGGTACGACAAACGTCATTTGTTTAGTTATGGCGGCGAAGATAAAAAATTTACAGCCGGAAAATCGCCGCTTATAGTTGAATATTTAGGTTGGAAAATTTGTATGCAAGTGTGTTACGATTTGCGTTTTCCTGTATGGAGTCGCAACGTTTATAATTACGATTTGCTTGTTTACGTTGCCTCGTGGACACGTGCTCGGCAGTCGGTTTGGAGTGTTTTGCCCTTAGCGCGTGCAATGGAAAATCAATGTTACGTAGCCGCAGTAAACCGCGTAGGCAGCGACAAAACAGGCGATTATTCGGGCGAATCAAAAGTTGTAAATCAATTTGGCGAAACGCTTGCACAAAGCATTCACGACAAAGAATGTTTAACGTATTGCGAAATATCATTATCAAAACTACATGCCGAACGCCAAAAATTTCCTTTTTTGAATGATGCGGACGAATTTTATTTAAAAATATAATGCTAAGAATCAAGAAGTTATAAAGCTTGTCAAGTTTTTAAAGTTTTTAAAGTTTTTAAAGTTTGTCAAGTTTTTAAAGTTTGTCAAGTTTTTAAAGTTTACCTAAGTACGTGACAAAAAAAGAAAAAGATTAAAATCAAGTTTAGCCATATTGTTAAGCAAAGCGGTTGATATTATGTGTAATCCATACTTAAACAGGCTTTTATAGCGATAAACATTTGTGGTGTAATGACAGAAAGTAGGCTAAAATGCCCGCTTGTTTTCAATGCGTTGAAAGTAGAGAAACCTTTTTGCAAAACCCCTCAACATACAATTTGCTATTTTGTAATATATTTATAATGAATTGTTTGTAAAAATAATTCTTTGCAGATTAAGATGTTTTGCAAAGGTTTCAATTTATGTAAATAATTAATCCAAACGAAATTACAAAATTATTTTGAACGTATAGTGTTTAAACACATGAAATTACCAACAGCAATCACACGAATTTATTAACAACCATGTATTTTCTTATTTTTTATGCGCTAACCTCTTGATAAGTCAAGTTTGATGTAATCACATTTTAAAAATATTTCTACCTTTGTACAAAAATTATTTTATATGCTTTTTAATTCTTTCGCTTTTGCTGTATTTTTGTCGCTTGTATTTATTTTGTATTGGAGTGTTTTCAATAGGAAAAGTACAACGTTACGCAATGCGTTTTTAATCATTGTCAGTTATGTGTTTTATGGATGGTGGGATTGGCGGTTTCTTATTCTCATTGCCTTTACTTCATTTTGCAGTTATGGAACAGGGCTATTAATGCAATATATTGATAATAAGCGTTTTACTCCACCTCGTTCGTTAAATATTGTTAAATTACTTAATATTAGTAATATAGTACTGAATTTGGGAATACTCGGCGTATTCAAGTATTACAACTTTTTTGTTGATAGTTTTTTGTCGGCTTTTGCTTCTGTTGGCGTTCATTTACAACCAAGTACGCTCAATGTTATTCTGCCTGTCGGTATTTCGTTCTACACTTTTCAGGCGTTGAGTTATTCAATTGATGTTTACCGAAAAAAACTTGAGCCTACTCGCGATTTTGTCGCTTTTTTCGCATTTGTAAGTTTTTTTCCACAACTCGTGGCTGGTCCTATCGAACGTGCCACCAACCTTCTGCCTCAGTTTTTTATAAAACACAAGCCTGATTACAAGGTTTTTCGTAGTGCTATGCTACTGATAGCGTGGGGATTTTTCAAAAAGATAATGATAGCCGACCGCTTGGCTGTGTTTGTGGATAAAGTTTACGGCGATATTCCCGCTGCCAATGGGCTTCCGACTCTGATAGGCATTTTATTTTTCGCATTACAACTTTATCTTGATTTTTCCGCCTATTCGGATATTGCCATCGGTACATCACGTTTATTCGGCTTCAATCTGATGACAAATTTCAAACGCCCTTATCTCAGTTTTTCTTTTGGAAACTTTTGGAAACGTTGGCATATTTCGCTCTCGTCGTGGTTTCAAGATTATGTTTATATCCCGCTGGGAGGAAGTCGCAAAGGAAAAATTCGTACTATAATTAATGTGTTGATTGTGTTTGCCGTCAGCGGATTGTGGCATGGCGCATCGTGGAATTTCGTGATTTGGGGAACACTCAACGCGCTGTTTATGATTGCGCTTGATCCTGTTTTGTCGCTCGTTCAAAGTAAAAATTTTATCATTCGGTTTTTCAAAGCCTTTTTCATTTTTGCGTGCTGGGCGTTGTCGCTTGTATTCTTCCGCGCACAAGGCTTTGAGGAGGCTCTGGATTTTTTCCGTTATTTGGATTTTTCCAATGCCGAAAACATCATAAATTTCGGACTGAACGCTCGCGAGTTAAATCTGTCGTTTATTCTCATCGGTATTTTGTTACTGAAAGAAATAGTTTGGGAAAAAAACGAAACATTTGTGCCGAATTATTTCTATAAAACGCCGACAATTATCCGTTGGATATTCTACATCGTTTTCGTGCTTTCGATAGTTTATTTAGGACAATACGGCAATGGCAACGAAAATTCGTTTATTTATTTTCAATTTTAAGAAATGATGAAAAAGCAAAAATCAAACTCATATAAAAAACCGCAAGCACAACAAAAACCTATTCAAAAAGCGGTTGTCGAAAAACCGTTTAGTTGGATAAAATTTGCGTTTAAAATTTTGCTGTTGCTGGCAGTAGTTGCTTCGGTGGTAATTTATACCGATGAAAAAGGCTATTTTACTGCCGATCAAAGAGATAATCATATACGCCGAAAATGGAAGTCGTTCTACAAATTTACCGAAGAAAAACAAGTGGATATTGTTCTTCTGGGCAATTCGCACGTCATAACAGGCATAGATCCATTTGTTTTGTCTATTGCGACAGGAACTAATTGTTTTATTCTTGGGCAATCGGGCACAGGTATAGACGATGCGTATTTCCACCTTGAAGAGGCGTTGCGCTATACAACACCAAAAATGGTGATTTTAGAAACTTATTGTATCAGCAATGCGACATTGAAAACCAAAGATATTGTGCCTGTTATCCAAAGTTTTGAGGCTCACCGAAATTCGCTTGATAAATTGTGGCAAACTACTCGATTATTGCCGAGCGATGCTTGGGTTTCAGTTTATTCGCCCACCATCCGCAACCATTCTTTTTTGCTTACCGACACGGCGCGTATAAGTTACAATATTAAAAATCCTGTAATTCCCGAACAGAAAAAGTTGGATTTGGGAAGGTTTACTCGTTTCGGAACAGGTTTAAGCGACAGTGTTATTGCTTTGTACGACAGTTTGGGCGCACCAATCAACGGTGAAAAATATCTTATTTCGGCATATAGCCAAAAATATTTGAGAAAAATAATGAAATTGTGTGAAGAGAAAAATATTTCGGTGTTATTTCTTACTATTCCAATGTATTACAAGCATATATCGAATTACGAAACATGGAAAACAGCATTAGGCAAGGAATTGGAAAAATATCCACAAACAAAATGGCTTAATTTTCAGCAACCATACGATTCTGTGCGTTATAACAAAAATGCTTTTGAAAACACGTATAGCGACAATCAGCATTTGACTAATCTGGGAATGGCGCTTTCTGCCTACAAATTGTCGGAATTTTTGTATAACAACTATGCCGACATTTTACCCAACCGTAAGCAAGAAAAGGCTTGGATTAATGATTTTTACAGTCAAGATCATTTTGTTTTCAATCATGATGTGGTGGAGGAAATGAAAGATTATGTTTCCATAGAAAAAAACAGAAATGCCGGAAAATTTCATATTAAAGAATTGGTTTTGCAGGAAATGAAAGATGCCAACCGCATTATTCTAAAAATCGACAAAAATCCCGAACTGACTTCTAAAATAACTCTGCAACTCAAAATTGAATTTAAAGATAAAATACTTATAACTCCTATTCAAATGCAAGAAGTTCAAGATGTTTTTCCTCCGCAGCACAAGGTTTATATTGCCGGTTTGCGTAAGGAGGTGAAAGTGCTGGGACTGCCATAAGTTAGTATTTAGTTGTCAATAACGCACATTAGGATGAGATTCTATCTTGTCCTAACATATATCAATATACAACAAATCAACAAAAAGCAAATCAACAAAAAACAATCAACAAAAAATCACAGAATCAAATCAACATCTAATCAAATCAACAAATCAACAAAAAGCAAATCAACAAAAAGCAAATCAACAAAAAACAATAAACAAAAAATCACAACATCAAATCAACAATTTTATCATATTCTTCGAGGGTTAATTTTTTGTCGTCGCGCAGTGTTTGCAGTTTTTTTATCAGTTCTTTTTT
>JAITPP010000269.1 GCA_031289385.1 Prevotellaceae bacterium
TTCCCGAACAAGCCCCAAATTGGGATTATATCTACAAAACCATAAAAGCTATGAATGTAGAAAAACCGCGCGTATTGAATTTGTTTGCATACACAGGCGGGGCGTCGCTGGCGGCAAAACTTGCAGGCGCTGACGTTGTTCATTTAGATTCGGTAAAACAAGTTGTTTCGTGGGCGCGCGAAAATATGGAACTCAGCAAACTCGAAAATATTCGTTGGATAATTGAAGATGCAATGCGGTTTATAAAACGCGAAGCCAAACGGGGAAACAAATACAACGGAATAATTCTCGACCCGCCAGCCTACGGACACGGCACTGATGGCGAAAAATGGAAACTCGACGAAAACATTCTCGAAATGCTGCATAATTGCAAAAAAACACTTGACGAAGACAACAGTTTTTTGCTGTTGAATTTATATTCAAACGGATTTTCGGCTATTGTTGCCGATACGCTCACAAATTCGGTTTTCAGCGATATTTCTGAAAAAACTTTTGGCGAACTTATACTCGAAGACAGATTTGGCAAGCGATTGCCGTTGAGCGTGTTTTCGCGAATAAAAATGATAAAACAAAATGATAAAAAACAAATAATAAAATGATACAATTACTTTCGATAAATTGGAATGTTAATCCGATAATGCTCGATTTGGGCTTTGTTGCAATTCGTTATTACAGCCTTTGCTGGGCTTTGTGTTTTTTTGTGAGTTATATTATTTTCAGAAAAATATTTAAAAAAGAAAAAATAAAACTCGAACTTTTAGACAAACTTACAATAAATTACGTGATACCGCTTACCTTTATCGGTGCGCGCGTTGGACATTGTTTGTTCTACGAAGGCGATTATTATCTGTCGCATCCTTTTGAAATAATTTTGCCGATACACAACGGAAAATTTTTGGGTTATGCAGGGCTTGCAAGTCATGGCGCGGCGTTTGGAATATTGTTGGCATTATGGCTTTATTGCCGAAAATATAAAATGCCTTACATCTGGACACTCGACAGAATTGCAATAGCAGTGCCGATTGCAGGCGCGATTGTGCGCTTGGGAAATTTAATGAATTCCGAAATTTACGGACACGCCACAAATTTGCCTTGGGGATTTGTGTTTGTGCGAAACGGCGATACCACAGCCGCGCATCCAACGCAAATTTACGAAGCCCTTGCTTACATTTTGCTTTTCGCGATTTTGTATTATCTGTTTTTCAAAAAAGACTTCGGAATTAAAAAACCCGGAGTGATTTTCGGAATATTTTTGACAGGACTTTTTGCAGCACGATTTTTAATAGAATTTGTGAAAGAAAATCAAGAAACATTTGAAGAAAAAATGTGGCTGAATATGGGACAATGGCTTAGCTTGCCGTTTATAATCGCCGGAATCGCAATATTTATTTATTATTCGAAAAGGAAAAAGATAGAAGTTACAGAAGTTAAGAAGTTAAAGAATTGATTATTTATTATTGACTATTGATTATTAAAAAACAATTACGAATTACGATTTTTTTGTTTTTTGTTGATTTGTTTAATTGCTGAGTTGTTTTTTGTTGAATATAAAAAACTTTGCGAACTTTGCGGTAAAAAATCAATTACGAATTACGATTTTGCAAATAAAAAAACTTTTGTGTTCTTTGCTAACTTTGCGGTAAAAAAATCAATTACGAATTACGAAAATTACGAATTACGATTTTGCAAATAAAAAAACTTTTGTGTTCTTTGCTAACTTTGCGGTAAAAAAGTCAATTACGAATTACGAAAATTACGAATTACGATTTTGCAAATAAAAAAACTTTTGTGTTCTTTGCTAACTTTGCGGTAAAAAAAAATAAAAAGTTAAAAACAATAAATTACTAATTTTCTAAATACTAACGACTAAATACTAAATACTGAATACTAAGTAATGAAAGATAAAAAAATTATAATAGATGACAAAAAAAATCCCGTTAGGGATTCTCGCTCGGTAGAAATGACAAACGCCACATCAACACGGCAGTCCGTTAGGACTGCCACCAACAAAAGCATAGGTTGCAAACCTACGGCTTGCAATACGAAAGGTGGTTTCTTTTTTCTACCGAGCGATGCAAACCTACGGCTTGCGCTTTGAAAAAAACAATGTTTCAAATGTTATTTATTTTTTGTTACTAAATACAGAATACGGAATACAGAATACTGAATACAGAATACGGAATACAGAATACAGAATACTAAACTAAAAAAATATGCAATTCAAAAGTAAAATAAACAAATTCAGAAGAAGAGCCATGCACGGTTTGACGCATGGAATAGGACGCTCAAATGTTTCAGCAAACACAAAAATAAATGCTAAGCGAATATTTATCGCACGCCCAAACAGTCGGCTCGGCAATCAACTAATGATATCGCCGCTTTTGCAGGAACTCACCCAAATGTTTCCCGAATGTAAAATCGACTTGTTTGTTCGCGGAAACGTATCGTCAATACTTTTCGAAAAATATGAAAATATTGATAGAATTATTAAATTGCCGAAAAAGCCGTTTAAAGAACTGTTTAAATATCTGAAAGTGTGGATAGCCTTACGAAAATATCGCTACGATTTGGCAATTAACGTAACCGAAGCCTCGTCGTCGGGACGGCTTGCAACAAAATGGGTAAAGGCAAAATTTAAATTGTTCAACGAAATCAACAACGAACTGAAAACCAAATACGACGACTATATTCACATGGCGAAATTTCCCGTTTACAATTTCAGATATTTTTTTTCGCCCGAATCTGTTGAAAAACCAATACCTACGCTAAACATAAAACTAACTCCCGACGAATTGGACAATGGCAAAAAAGTGCTGCAATCTATTGTAAATAACGATAAAAAAACCATAGGAATTTACACCTTTGCCACAGGACAAAAATGCTATCCTCAAACGCTATGGGCGCAAATATACGAAAGACTAAAATCGGAGTACGAAGAGAATTATAATATACTTGAAATTTTACCTGTCGAAAACGTTTCGCAAATTGCGTTCAAAGCGCCTGCGTATTACAGCAAAAATCTTCGCGAAATTGCATCGCTTATAGCAAATACACAACTGTTTTTTGGCGCAGACAGCGGAATGATGCATCTTGCAAGCACATCGCAACGCGCGGTGATAGGATTGTTTTCGATTACCGATACCAATGTGTATAAACCCTACGGCAACAACAGCATAGCAATAAATCCGCTCACAATGCCAATAGATGAAATTATTGAAATTATTGATGATGTTTTGAAAGAATAATTGGTATTTGGTATTTAGTCGTTGGTATTTAGTCGTTAGTATTTAGTCGTTAGTCATTGGTATTTAGTATTTAGTATTTGGTATT
>JAITPP010000280.1 GCA_031289385.1 Prevotellaceae bacterium
CGTCGGGCGCAACAACGTTAATGTTTGAGCCGAATGTAGATTTATCGTTTTCGCGAGGATTTACAAATTATTTTATTGATGGAAAACGCAAAAAAATGCTGTCGAAAGACACTGCAAAATCCATAGGCGAAGAAATAGGAACAGTGAAATCGGTAAGCAAAAATTATTTTGTAATTGATACCGAAAAATCGCTGCAAAATGGCGATGGTATTTGTTTTTTCGATAATCAAAAAAAACTTTTGGGAACACGAATAAACAAAGTTGATGGTGAAAAAATTTTTGTTTTATCAACTGAAAATATCAAACAGGGCGAAAAAATATTCAGAAGTTACAACCGATTATTTGAAAAACTGATGGAACAAAAAACAGCATTTCGAACAATCGCTGCAACACTAACATTTATAAGCGATGCAGAGAAAATAACTGTGCAGGCTGCGGATGAAGACAACACTTCTGTAACATTTGAAACAGCGCAAATTGGTGATATTGCTCAAAATGCAGAATTATCTGTAAAAAATATAATACAAAATTTTTCGAAAAAAGGCGATAATATTTTTTCATTCAAAGTAAATATTTGTATGCCGCAAGCGCGATTTTATCAAACATCTGTGATAAACGAATGGCGGCGAAAAATTGCAGAAATGTTAATAACAGAACGAGAAAAAAATTACGAAAAAAAAATATCGAAAATAAATAAAAACAACATTCCGTTTTACAAAAAAAATATTGATTACACCGCAAATATTGCAAACTCGTTATCGGCTAAATTCTACAACCGACATGGCGTGCAAGAGATGCAAACTGCTTTTGAAGTTGAAAAATCCGACAAAAATAAAATACTGATGTTCAACAAATACTGTATTCGGCACGAGTTAGGTTTGTGCAGGCAAGGGCAAAATGAAGATTTATTTTTGCTCAACAACAAACAAAAATTACGCGCAACTTTTGATTGCAGCATTTGCGAAATGAAGATTATGAAATGTGAATAAAAAAATCGCAAACAAAATTCTGCAGAACAGTTGTGAGTTTGTAAATTGATAGTTGGTATTTAGTCGTTAGTATTTAGTCGTTGGTATTTAGTATTTAGTCATTAGTATTTTGTCGAAAATTAAAAATTTAAAAGCAAAAAGCAGCAAATAATCAATAATAAATAATCAATATAAAATAGTAAATAATCAATAATAAATAGAAAATATTTCCTTACCTTTGCTAGGTTTTAACAAAAATAAAGTGGAGAGCAAAACAGTTTCATACAAAATTTATATACAGGTAATACTTGCTAACGTTTTTTGGGGATTTTCGTTTGTGTGGACTGATATTGTTCTTAAATCGGGAATTACGCCTATCACTCTTGTTTCGCTACGAATGATTTTTGCTACGGTTTTGCTTGGCGCGTGGGCAAAATATACGGGAAATCTGCAAAAAATAAAAATTAAACATCTGAAATATTTTTTAGGACTGGCAATGTGCGAGCCGTTTTTGTATTTTTTATGCGAAACTTACGGACAAACAATGGTTTCGCCAACGGTTACAAGCGTTATTGTTGCAACAATTCCTTTGTTTACGCCGATTGTCGGCTTTTTGGTTTTGAAAGAAAAAGTAGGTTGGGCAACTATTATCGGCATTGTTGTTTCTATGATTGGCGTTCTTGCCGTTGTTTTTGTGGGCAGCAACAATTTAAACGGACAGTTTACAGGCGCAATTTTGGTTTTCGGCGCGGTAATTGCTGCTCTCGGATACGCTGTTTTTGTGAAATATATAGTAGAACGTTATAATGCTACAACCCTTGTGTTTTATCAGAATTTTATCGGATTGCTTTATTTTATTCCTTGTTTTTTTATTATTGATTTTTCGCATGCAAGCGATATGAAATTTACCTTTGATGCTATTTCTGCAATTATTCAACTTTCGGTGTTGGCATCGGTTATTGCATTTATTTTTTATTCGCATGCCATAAAAGCCATAGGAGTAACCAAAGCAGGCGTTTTCTGTTACATAATTCCTGTTCTGACGGCATTGTTCGCCTTTTTTATGGTTGACGAGCGCCTTACAATAATTCAATGGCTTGGAATGGTAATAGTAATCTTAGGATTGTTTGTTTCGCAAATTAGTCGTAAATGATTATAGTTGTAAGTTGTAAGTCGTAAGTTGTAAGTCGTAAGTCGTAAGTTGTAAGTCGTAAGTTGTAAGTTGTAAGTCGTAAGTTGTAAGTTGTAAGTCGTAAGTTGTAAGTGTTTTTTGATTTGAAAATTAGCACGCAGATAACGCAGATATGACAGATTTACGCAGATTTTTTTGTTTTAAATCTTTATAACTTTACAAACTTTATAACTTCATAAACTTTATAACTTTACAATCTTTATAACTTTACAATCTTTATAACTTTACAAACTTTATAACTTTACAAACTTTACAAACTTCACAAACTTTATAACTTTACAAACTCAAAAAAAATGAGCGGAAAACGAGGTTCGAACTCGCGACCTGCGGCTTGGGAAGCCGCCGCTCTGCCAACTGAGCTATTTCCGCAATTAATCTGAATATTTTATGGTTTTTTTTGTTCTGTAATCATTTTCAGTATCGATTCAAATATCATCAAGCCGTCGGTGTTACCGAGATTTTCGTCGGCAGCACGCTCGGGATGAGGCATCATTCCGTAAACATTTTTTGTTGCATTGCAAATTCCTGCAATATTTTCGAGCGAGCCGTTGGGATTAAATTCTTCCGAAGTTTCTCCATTTTCGCTGCAATATCTGAAAATAATTTGTCCGTTATTATTCAATTCGGCAAGTGTTTGTTCATCGGCAAAATAGCGTCCTTCGCCGTGCGCAATTGGAATTTTCAATGCTTTTTTCTTATCTAAAAAATGTGTGGGATAAGCGTTTTTTCCGTCGGGAAGAATGTATGTGTTTTTGCATATAAATTTTTGATTATTGTTGTGCAGCAACGCGCCGGGCAATAACTGCGTTTCGCACAAAATCTGAAAACCGTTGCATACGCCAAACACAAATCCGCCGTTGTTTGCAAATTCTATTACTTTATTCATAATCGGCGAAAACCTTGCCAATGCGCCCGAACGCAAATAATCGCCGTACGAAAACCCGCCCGGCAACAATATGCCATCAACATTTTGCAAATCGGTATCTTTGTGCCAAAGTTGTACAACTTCTTGGTTAAGAATATCGCGCATCACGTAAATCATATCATGGTCGCAATTGGACCCGGGAAAAATAACTACACCAAATTTCATATCTGAAAATTTTTGCGCAAAGTTAAGAAAAATATTGCGATTATCGGTAATGATATTTTCGTTCGAAATAATATTGGCGTGTGCGTTCGTTTTCGGAATTTATTTTATATGTTATTTTTTGTATCCAGTTACCGTTGTCATCGTTTTCGTATGTGTATGCTTCTCCCGATTTTATTTGCCACCATTCGTCGGCAGCAGACAAGTCGCTACTTGTTTCTTCAACCGAAATTTCATCTGTTTCTGTTTCTTCGTCGTCTGTGTTTTCGGTTTCATCTGTAACGGTTTCTGCGGGTTCGTAGCGTTTTTTTTCGTAATTCAGATATTCGGTAAGATAGCCCGACACATCATATACGTATGTTGTTTTTTCATTTTCGTTGCCTGCTTCGTTGAATATCATTTTTTCGTAATAATCGCCTGATTTATCGTAGCCTGAATAACGTATTTGCTTATCAAATATCAAAGTTTTGTTTTGATATTTATTTGAAGTGTAAAAAATTAAATTTTCATTATTATCATATACGTAATATTCTTTTTGCGCCAGCGAGCCTCCGCCCCAATATTTTTGCCGCTCGCTAAGCAAATTATCTTCGTACAAATGCACATATTTTAACGAAAGTGTGCCGTCGCTTTTATACCAGTCTTCGTCCATCAGCAAGCCCGAATCTTCGTAGTAGGAGTATTCGATTTTTTCTTTCAGTTTTTCGTCTTTTCCGAATTTTTCTTTGGCTGCGAGTTTGTTGTTTGCGTTGTAAGTATAAACAGTGCGTTCGGTTAAATCGTCGCCTTTAAAAATCTCTTCGGCAAGCAGTTGATGCGAATTGTTGTAGGTGATTTTTCGGCGACTTGTAATTTTGTTGTCGGCAGTGTAATGAATTTCTTCGGTTAAAAAACCGTCGTTGTCAAAAACTTTCAGGAAGTCGTGTTGCTCCCAATTTTGCAGTTTTCCTTTTTCCATTCTCCCAAATTTTTCGAGACACCAATACAATCTTTGCCTCAGCGAATCGACAGAGCCGCTGATACGTTCTTTTTTCAAATCATTATCGACTGTTGCCGCTGCCGTTGCCGCCGTTTGATTTGATTCTTCTGAATTTTGTTTTTTACCGCCTCCGCAAGAGGCTAAAAATAAGCACGAAATAATCGTAACAAAAACTATTTTTTTCATAAAAATTTAATTTTAATGATTAATGATTAGTTATTAATGATTAATATTTTGCAAATATAATTATTTTAGTGCAAAGTGTTTAAAAGATTTTGGTATTTAGTCGTTGGGCGTTTACGAATTAAGAATGAAGAGTTAAGAATGAAGAATTATGCTTAACTTCTTCTAACTTCTATAACTTCTTTACTTTTTTTGACTTTTATTAATCATTAACCATTAATCACTAACCATTAACCATTAACCATTAATCATTAACCATTAATCACTAATCATTAATCACTAACCATTAATCACTAACCATTAAAATGATTTTAAAATAGTTGTTCCAAATTTGTGAATTTATCTTAGCCATTATTTTCAAATTTCCCTTAGTAGCAAAGAAAATCACTCATAAATTGCCCTTATTCCTTTATTTTTAGTATCTTAATAAGGAAAAAAAATGCTAAGAAAAATTTGATGTACTAAGGGTACTCACAAAAATAAGGGTAAAAAAAAGAACGAACATTTACAAAAATAATCCCTTAATTTTTTACACTCCACCCGAAAGTGTTGTAGTTTTTCAGAAACTTTCTAAATTAAACCCATATTTTAACATCATTAAAACAAGGTTAGAGGTTTTTCCTAAAATAAAAAAAACAATAATCAATAATATTTCTACAATCCAAACTATATTCATTTTTTATTGCCGCACAAAATAAACAACCAATCGCTCGACAATCATTAGCAGTATTGAAATAAAAGATATTATTAATGCAAACAATGCAACCATAGCCCTTCCGCCCCTATCATCAACAATTCCGTAATTATATATGTTAATTGTTGATGCAATAACAACAATCACAAAAATAAAAACAAAGGCGTTGGTATTATTTTATTTATCGGTTTCATCATTTCCATTTCCAATTTTCGTCGATGTTGTATGCTATATTTAAGCGTGTTGAAATTTCTTTTAGTTTTATTTTCAGATTGTCGAGTTCGGTAATTTCATCTTTGGAAATAATAAGTGATTGTGCGGTTTTAAATTTTATTATAATCAGCGTTTTTATCTCGTTTATTTCGGTAATATTTGTTACACTTCCGTTGTTTGTATTTTTTACCGTTATGTTATCGTCATTAAATTCTACAATGCTTATTTTATCAAATCCGGCAGCGTAATTTTCTTTTAAAAATGATTTGTATTGTTTTGAAATATAACTTTGTTGCCATATAGGCGTACTCAAAAAATATACAACTAACGCAGGCATAAGGGCATAGATGGCTTCTTCATATTTTCCAAATAAAATCAATATAACTTCCATCATTACAATAACTAATATTAATTCAAATTTATTGTATCGTCTAATTTTTCTTATTGTTTTCGACTTTGAGGCAACAAAAAGCTGATAAGTCAAAAAATCGTTTTCAGTCAATTTATATTCTATTTGCATTTTGTGTGTTTTATAAAATTATGGGTTTACATTCCAATCCTTTTTCTTTCAGAAATTCGAGTAAGCGGGGTAATACATATTTTATGTTTTTTTCCGACTTTTTTGAGTCGTGCAAGCCGATAATAGAGCCTGCCTGCACATATTTTGTAACGTTTTTCAAGCAATGCCGCCGCGATATTGTGCTACTGTAATCGCGGCTGACTATATCCATCATTACAATATGAAATCGTTTGCTCAGCATTTTTATCTGGCGTGGCGTGCAGCGTGCATACGGAGGACGCAGCAAATTGCTTTGAATAAATTCTTCGGCAAAGTCAAAATCTTCAACATACCTGCCTACGCTAACGCCAAAGCCTTTTACATGGCTGTATGAGTGATTTCCTACGCTGTGCCCCTGTTCGACAATCATTTTAAAAATTTCGGGATATTGTTCTACATTTTTTCCCAAGCAAAAAAATGTTGCTTTTGCATTATATTTTTCAAGTTGTTTCAGCACCCAAGGCGTTACTTCGGGATTTGGTCCATCGTCAAAAGTCAGGTAAACGCTTACTTTATCGTCGTCATTATAAAAGTTCCAAATTATCGACGGATACAAGCGTTTTATGAATTTTGGCGGACTAAATCTCATTAGTTTATCAAGTTTATAAAGTTTGTAAAGTTATAAAGTTTGTAAAGTTATAAAGTTTGTAAAGTTATAAAGTTCGTAAAGTTTATAAAGAAAGAAGTTAGATAAGTTATATACGTGATAATTTCAACAGCATTACTTAACTCGCTCGCTAAATTTGATTTTATTATCTTTCAATATTTGACATGTACTTAGTATATGATTTCACAATTTCAGGAAATGTTTGTGTATATAAATTTACTTTTTCTATAATTTTTACTGCCATTTCTTTATTAAATACGTTTGCTAAGTTTGCCAATGCTCTTATATCGCTTAATGCCTGTGCAATATAATCGGAAATACCAATCTGTTTTTTAATATCTAAACGAGCATAATATGCTAATTCTTTGTCTTCTTCATTAAATTTAATTTCCAATTGTTCGTTGGCTTTTGCCGTATCGTTCAAAATATATCGCATATTTATTACTGACAATGGATTTACTCCATAAATATTATGGTTTGCAGACAATAGCACATCATCGTATTTGTCAAGCACTTTTATTGCTCTTGCCGTATCGCCTCTTTCCATAAGGTTTTGTGCAAGTTGCACAAATCCCCGACGATACCAAGTTGTGGTGCGGTTTGCTACATCATCCCAATAAACATTAGGATCGTTTAAACCTCTGTATTGATATTTATTCATAAAAAGATCATAATTCTTTTCAATATCATAAACAGTTTCGCGTGTAAGTATTTCGGGCGTTATAAGATATGCCAATCCTATCGGTTTTATATTGTTTTTAAACAAATTTATAAATTCCTCAGGTATTGTTTGTCCCAAATATATCGGGCGTTCGTTAAAGTTATTTGCTACAATATCAAGTATTGCCAAAACGTTTTTAACTACTATTCCGCTATTAGAATTTAAAGTTACATTTATTTGATTGTAAATCATATCATCGGTTAATGTTTCGCTCACAATTCCGTTTGCCCTTACTTTATCTTTATTCACCGTTATTTTCAGATTTTTTGATGGTAAAAAATCTAATGGCGTTCGTGAATAGTGTGTCATAACTTTCGAGCGCGAATCGTCGCTCATAACAATAGAAAGCGCATCTTTCAGTTCCCACGCATTTGCATCATCTCTCACCATAACTACATTTCTTATCGCTCCTGCAATTTTATCGGGCGTTGCGCTAAGTTTTAATGCTTGCGAATCGTAATATGTATGCAAAAGTTGTTCGTAATACCAGTCCGAATAAAGATATGATGTATTTGCTACGCGCACATCCGTTCTGTTTCCTTCAACTTCCTGACTGTACCAAGGCGCGAAGGTGTCGTTATCGCCATAAGTAAATACAACGCCGTTTTTATCGCAGGATTCCAAATAATTTTTACCAAAATCGGCGGTAATATAACGTCCCGAACGATTGTGATCGTCCCAGTTTTCTTTTGCCATAATGTACGGAACTGTAAGCGATAAAACGGTTGCAACCAATGCTGCTATTGCTTTCGGCGAAATTTTTTTAACCATTTCGTACAATCCTGCAACTCCAATTCCTATCCACATTGCAAACGCATAAAACGAGCCGACATAAGCGTAATCTCGCTCGCGCGGCTGATTTGGTGTTTGATTAAGATAAATTACAATAGCCAATCCCGTAAGGAAAAATAACATCAGCACGATGCTGAAATCTTTTCTATTGCGAAACCAATGCATCACAACGCCAAGTATTCCAAGCAATAGCGGCAACATATAATATTTGTTTCGCGCTTTGTTGTTTGCAAGAAAATCGGGCAGTTCGTCTTGTGGTCCCAAGCGGGCATTGTCGATAAAATTAATTCCTGTAATCCAATTTCCGTACAGGATGTTTCCGTCTCCCTGATAATCGTTTTGCCGTCCTGCAAAATTCCACATAAAATATCGCCAGTACATCCATCCCATTTGATACGAAAACATGAATCTCAGATTTTCGCCAAATGTAGGAACCATCTCGGTTTTACCATTAAAAACAACAGGTTTGCCTTTCACATTACCCCATTCTTTGTACACGCTTTTATGACTTTCTTCTCTCGTGCCGTGCATACGCGGGAATATTGTTGTAAAACGCTTATCATAAATGTATTCTACCGATTCTTGTATGTTTTCATATTTACCGTTTAATATTGAGTTAAATTCGTCTGTTTCAGAATTAATTACCGGAGCGTTATAATATGGTCCCGAAAAGAGAGGCCAACTTCCGTATTGTTCGCGGTTCAAATAACCCATCAGCGAGCGGATATTGTCGGGATTGTTTTGTTCCATCGGAGTGTTTGCCGAAGCGCGTATAAGTATCATTGCATACGAACTAAATCCAAGCGAAATTACGGTAACGCAAAGAACAATAGTATTTGCAAGTGCTTTGCCTTTTTTGTGCGTATAATAAATAAGATACGATAATAATGCTGCAAATGCTGCGATAAAGAATAATGTTCCTGAATTTACGGGAAGTCCGAATCCGTTTACAAATAACATGTCAAACCAAAATGCAATTCGCGGTATCCACGGCACAATTATGTACAACACTGCAATTAAAATTATTCCGCCTATCACAATGCTGTAAATAACTCCTTTTGTTGTGGGTTTATATTTTTTGAAATAATAAATCATTGCAATCGCAGGAATCACAAGCAAGTTCAACAAGTGAACGCCGATTGACAATCCCGTGAGATATGCAATAAGAATAAGCCAGCGATTGGCATATTTAGTGTCGGCAACTTCTTCCCATTTAAGTGCAGCCCAAAAAATTACGGCGGTAAACAACGATGATGTTGCATAAACTTCTGCCTCAACTGCCGAAAACCAAAA
>JAITPP010000020.1 GCA_031289385.1 Prevotellaceae bacterium
CGCTCGTGCCTGCCCGACGGACCAAAAGTAGGCTCGGTAAATCTTTCACCGCGCGGCGACTGGCGCATGCCAAGCGATGCCTCAGCAGCATTATGGCTGAAAGAAGTTGAAGAAATACAAATTTAAATTACGAATTACGATTTCGTTAATGTATTTACCTGCATTAAATGAAGTATCATAAATTAGGTATTTTGTATTTAATACTAATGACTAATGACTAAATACCTGTTTTTTATTTTCCTTTCAAATAATGTTTCAATGTTTTCCAATTATAAATAATGTGGAAAATTCCGAACACGGCAAATAAAAATCCTGAAATTATATGAATGGCTGTACATACGTGATAGGCAGTATCAAGGGCGACAGAATACGGCAAATCTTCCATTATTTCTATGGTGATTGCCGATAATATCAACAGAATAAAAAGAATGAACATCCCGACGGAGGCGATTTTTCGTTTATTGGATTGTTTTTTTATCGTTTATATTCTTCTTAAATATGCCTTTAAAATTTCTTGAAAATCGCCTGAATATTCATGAAATACCTCATGCGGACAAGTTTTAATGCACTTTTTGCAACCAATGCAACGTTCCGGATTTTTGATAATAATGTGTTTGTGCCATAAAAATCCCACTTTTCCGATTACATGTTCGGGGCAAGCATCTACGCATTTCCAACATGCTACACATTTGCGTGGATCTATCCATACGTGTTTGGTATGAATTTTTCTCAGTTTGTCTGTTCTCATTATTTATTGTATTTGATTTAACCAACGAAAAGATATAAATATTTTTTTGTTGATTTGATTAATTGCTTTTTGTTGATTTGTTCCACGAATCCAATCGCTCTTGCAGAGCAGCTTGCTATACATTTTCCGCAACGGGAACATCTGTCGGTACGATTTGCTACGGCGCGTTTCTCGTCGTTAAGTTTTACCATTGTCAAAACGCGATGCCGACACACTTTTGTGCATTTTTCACACCCTTTGCATTTATCGATACTTACAAAGATTATCTTTTTATTTTTATTTTGCCAAAACATTTTCTTGAATATTTTAAAATTGTTACACTTTTTTGAAAAACCTCGTTCTATCATTGAAGACAAATGAAAACGAAAAATATTTTAAAAGCGGAATATATTTTTGACAAATCTTTTCAAATCAAGAAATGAATCTTATCTCAACATAGGGAATAGGGCGAATGAAGTAGAACTTCGTCCGAGCAGGGGATATGGGATTAATTACGCATAGTATTTTATTTATTTTCGCCAAAGGGATTAAAACTATTTTGAGCATATTCCATTGCTTCAATAAATTCCTTTTGTTGTGAGCGTTTAACTATTTCATCAGTAGATAAATCTTCGATATGTGTAGTTATCCACCAAATATTTCCAAATGGGTCGCGTATTCGCCCGATACGATCGCCCCACGAATGTGTTGTCATTTTTGTCATGGAAGTAGCGCCGGCTTTTAGAGCTTGTTCATATAGTATGTCGCCATTATCAACACACAAATAAAGAAAAGCCGGTGTTTCAGCCCAATTTTGTTTAGCATCAAACATTAATATTTTTGAATCGCCAATCTGTACTTCGGCATGTCCAATTGTGCCATCATTATTGTAAACACGTCCATGTTCGTAGGCATTGAAGGCTGATTTTAGAAATTCAATTAATTTTTCTGTGTTTTTTGTTACAATCCACGGGCAAACTGTGTGATATTTATTTTTCATTTCATATTTTTTATGTTATATCCCTTGTCATTAAATGGTTGTAGTTCTTCAATAAACATTTTTTCAAGTTGTTTTGCATCATTGCGATAGTCTGTTTTTTCAACATCATCTTGTTTGATTTCACTTACACTTAATATCTCATAAACAAATTTTTCTTCTCCAAATTCGTTCCATTCTTTTTGAAGTTCAATATTTGGGTGAGTTCCGAATTTCAGTTGAAATTTATGTCTATTCCAAGCTGCAACAAGGTCTGTGCTACTTTCAATATATATTTTATTATTAACCGTATTTCTAATTTGAAATACTCCAATTTTGAATTTCAGTTGTTTGTAATTGTCTTTTATTTCCTTCTTGGATTTCATATTTTCGTTTTTCACATCGTTTTTTTGAATGGATTAAAGCCCAATTTTATTAAACTTACGAATAATCAAATAATTTTTTCAAATATCTTTTTAAAATTTACCTGTTCGCTTATGATTTCGTGTATTTTCGAGATTTCAATGCGCTGTTGTTCCATTGTGTCGCGGTGGCGAATTGTTACGGTGTTATCGGTTAGCGTTTGATGGTCAACGGTTATGCAAAACGGCGTTCCTATTGCATCTTGGCGGCGGTAGCGTTTGCCGATAGAATCTTTTTCGTCGTATTGGCAATAAAAATCGTATTTTACGTTGTTAAGTATTTCGCGTGCTTTTTCGGGAAGTCCGTCTTTTTTCAGCAAGGGCAATATTGCAAGTTTTACGGGAGAAAGCACGGGCGGAATACGAAGTACAATGCGCTGTTCGCCGTCGGGCAACTGCTCTTCGCAATACGCGGCTGATAAAACCAAAAGCATCATGCGATCAACGCCGATGGATGTTTCAATCACATAAGGAACGTAACTTTCGCCTGTTTCGGAATCGAAATATTGAAGTTTTTTGCCTGAAAATTTTTGATGGCTTCCCAAGTCAAAATCGGTGCGTGAGTGTATGCCTTCAACTTCTTTGAATCCAAACGGAAAATTAAATTCTATATCGGTTGCGGCGTTGGCGTAGTGTGCAAGTTTTTCGTGATTGTGAAAGCGATAATTTTCGTCGCCCAAGCCAAGCGATTTATGCCATTGCATTCGTGTTTTTTTCCATTGTTCAAACCATTTCAGTTCTTCGCCCGGGCGTACAAAAAACTGCATTTCCATTTGTTCAAATTCGCGCATTCTGAAAATAAACTGACGCGCAACAATTTCGTTACGAAAGGCTTTTCCTATTTGGGCAATTCCGAATGGTATTTTCATTCGTCCTGTTTTCTGAACATTCAGAAAATTTACAAAAATGCCTTGCGCCGTTTCGGGACGAAGATAAATTGTGCTTGCGCCTTCGGCAGTAGAGCCCATTTGTAATGAAAACATTAGGTTAAACTGTCGAACATCAGTCCAATTGCGCGTTCCCGAAATGGGGCAAACAATTTCGCAATCTAAAATTAATTGTTTAAGCGCAATCAAATCGTTATTGTTCAAAGCCTCGTTCATTCGGTGTTTTACGTCTTCAATTTTGTTTTGATTTCGTAAAATGTTGGGATTTGTTTCTCTGAATTTTGCTTCGTCGAAACCGTCGGCAAATTTTTTCTTGCCTTTTTCAACTTCTTTTTCGATTTTTTCTTCGATTTTTGCGATATGGTCTTCGAGCAAAACATCGGCGCGATAGCGTTTTTTGGAATCTTTGTTGTCGATAAGCGGATCGTTGAACGCGCCAACGTGTCCCGACGCTTCCCAAATTCGTGGATGCATAAAAATTGCAGAATCGATGCCTACGATATTGTCATTAATTTTAACCATCGAGTCCCACCAATATCGTTTAATATTGTTTTTCAGTTCTACGCCCAATTGTCCGTAATCGTACACGGCGCTTAGTCCATCATAAATTTCACTTGATTGAAAAATGAAACCATATTCTTTTGAGTGTGCAATAAGTTTTTTAAATAAATCGTCTTGTGTCATTTTTAGTATATTTTAAAAAATAATTTGAAGTGCAAAAGTACAAATAAAAGTTTAGAAAAAAGAAGTTTGTCAAGTTTTTAAAGTTATAAAGTTTGTCAAGTTTTTAAA
>JAITPP010000120.1 GCA_031289385.1 Prevotellaceae bacterium
CTCAATCAGTAATGAAAGAAACTTTTCGTTTTTTTTCGTCATTTTTTGGTTTTTGAAACCGAAAAATAACAAAGTTGCCTATTCATCAAGTAAATTTTGTGTATAATTGTCTTTCATTCTTTTTCAAATTATCTATAAAAACACGGAAAATCAAAGATTTTGCAAAGATAAAAAACAGCATATATTATTGATAATGAAATTATTATATAATAAAATATATATTTGTCATGTACTTAGATAAAAAAGTTATGAATATTAAAGTTGAATACACCAAAATATTGTCAACCTTATTTATGAAAGGACAACTTACGACTTATGACTTACAACTTACGACTAATCGATAAATAATTTTGCCATATTAACAAAAAATACTACTTTTATGCTATGAAAAGATTAATAACATTAGCGGTAATATTGTTACTGCATTTGCAATTGTTTGCCCAAAACTACAAACCCGATATTCTTGGCGGGCGGTTTGAGCAAACCACAATCGCTATGCCCAAAGATTACGAAGGCGATGTGGTGTGTACCGTAGTAAGGTTAAAGGCAAACAAGCCTGCACGCAAAGCGGTGCTTTATATTCACGGTTTCAACGATTATTTTTTTCAGAGCGAAATGGCGCAGCAATTTGTGCGCAACGGGTATAATTTTTATGCTGTCGATTTGCGAAAATACGGACGCTCGCTACTGCCTCATCAAAAACCGTGTAACACGCGAAAAATAAAAGAATATTATGCCGACATCGATACGGCAATATCAATAATATTAAACGAAAAAAATAATTTTATTCTTCTTTGCGGACACTCCACCGGCGGGCTAACAGCAAGCCTCTACGCCAACGATGGCAAAAAACGCAAAGCAATAAATGCAATATGGCTCAACAGTCCGTTTTTTGATATGAACTTAAACGTTGTTCTCAAACGACTTGGCGTGCCGCTGGTTTCGAGCATAGGACGAATGAATCCGAACATAGCAATACCAATAAGCAGTTCAACATTTTACGGCGAAAGTTTGCACATCGACTATCGCGGCGAATGGAATTACAATCTGAAATGGAAGTCGCTGAAATCGCCGAAAATGAATTCGGGATGGATACGAGCAATATATCGCGCTCAGCACAAATTGCGTAAAGGACTTAAAATCAACTGTCCCATTTTGGCGATGCACTCCGACAAATCGCTGAGCGGAAGCAAGTGGAACGAAGAATTTCGCCGCGCCGACATTGTGCTAAATACCGATGATATTACAAAATATGCAGCAAAGCTCGGCGGAAACGTAACCGTTCAGTCTATCGAAGGCGGAAAACATGATTTAATTTTATCGGAAAAAGATGTTCGCGAGAAAGTTTACAACAACCTTTTTCGTTGGCTGGAAAGTTTAATTTAACAGTTTTATGATTTAACAATTTAAAAATTTTAGTTTATGAAATCAAAAATATACTTATGTCTATTAGCAGTTGCAACAGTGGCGTGCATTTCGTGCAACTCTAAAAAAAACGCCAAACCCGATGTTTACGATTTGGCAAAACTTTCGTCGCACATATACGCCCCCGATAAACACGAAGAATTTGCGAAAAATTTAACGCTCGAAGATTTTTCGGAAAGCACGCTTGGCGTTACTGCATCTACTTATGGGAATGAATATTATAAAGTTATAGTTTTTCGCGGCACAGATAATTTTTTCGATGGCGTTGCCGATGTCGGCTTGGTTTTATCGCATATTTTCGATGGCGATTCTGACGATGACAATCCCCTGAATGTGATAACCGACATAAGTTCGGCTTTTTTAACCAACAAAGTAAACCAAACAATAAACTATTGCAAAACCGCCAAAGCCGACGAAACGCGCACGGTGATTATAACAGGACATTCGCTCGGCGGCTTTCTCGCTCAAATTGCAGGTTACATTTCGGGCGACGAAACTCACACTTTCAACGCACCCGGCGCATATCAATATATAACTGAAAAAAACATAGATTCGGCTAAAAACGTGAATATTACAAATCATCTTTCGCAAGATATTGTTTCAAAATTCGGAAAACACGCAGGCAAAAAAATAATTTACGAACACGCCAGCCACTCAATAGACGAATTTTGCGAATTTTTGAAAACAAAATCATTATGAAAAAAACAAAAATTATAGAATATTTACAGAGGGCAATAAATTAACAAGAACAAAGAAACAAGAGCCAAGAAACAAGAGCCAAGAGCCAAGAGCCAAGAACAAAGAAGTTAGAAAGTTTTTAAAGTTCGTAAAGTTTATAAAGATTTTAAAATCAAAAATCTGCGTAAATCTGTCGTATCTGCGTTATCTGCTGCTAATTCAAATCAACAACTAAGCAACTCAACAAGAACCAAGAAGTTAGAAAGTTTTTAAAGTTCGTAAAGTTTATAAAGATTTTAAAATCAAAAATCTGCGTAAATCCGTCTTATCTGCGTCATCTGCGTGCTTTTTTCAACTAAACAATTAAGCAACTCAACAACTCAACAAAAAACAAATATTTAGTATCTTTGTAAAAATATTTTTATGGATATGAATACAAAACGCACGCCATTAAAGGATTTAGGCGAATTCGGACTGATTGAACATCTCACAAAAGATGCTGAAATAATTAACAAATCAACACAAAAAGCCGTTGGCGACGACGCTGCCGTGATGAATTACGGCACAAAATGCGTTGTTGCCTCAACCGATATTTTACTCGAAGGCATTCATTTCGATTTAACATACACGCCGCTTAAACATTTGGGTTATAAAGCCGCCGTAGTAAATTTTTCGGACATTTATGCGATGAATGCAAAACCTGCGCAACTGCTTGTTTCTATTGGTATTTCGGCGCGTTTTTGTGTAGAAGATATTGAGCAAATTTACGACGGAATAAAACTCGCTTGCCAAACCTACAAAGTCGATTTGGTTGGCGGCGATACCTCGTCGTCGCTTACGGGGCTTACGCTTAGCCTCACCATACTCGGTGAAGCCGACAAAGAAAAAATTTGTTACCGCAGCGGTGCAAAACCCAACGATTTGATTTGTCTTACAGGCAATATCGGCGCGGCTTATATGGGACTTCAATTGCTTGAACGCGAGAAAAAAGTTTTTGAAGGAAACACAAACATTCAGCCGCAATTTGATGGCTACGACTACGTTTTACAACGGTTTTTGAAACCCGAAGCCCGCAAGGATATTGTTGAATTAATGGCAGATGCCGATATTGTTCCGACTTCGATGATAGATATTTCGGACGGACTTTCGTCGGAAATTTTGCATATATGCAAACAATCGAACGTTGGCGCACGTATTTATCTGTCGTACATTCCGATAGCATCGCAAACATTTAAAATTGCAGAAGAAATGGGAATTGATGCCGTTACCGCAGCATTAAACGGCGGCGAAGATTACGAACTGCTGTTTACGCTTCCGCTTGCTTTGCGCGATAAGATAAAAGATTTGGGCGGAATAGATGTTATCGGACATATTACCGAACCACAGGAAGGCGCATATCTCGTAACTCCCGAAGGCACAGAAATTAAATTGCAGGCACAAGGATGGCAACACGTATAAATAATTGATAATTAACAATTAATAATTTGTTTTGTTGAGAAAGTTTTAATGAACTTGATAAACTTTACAATTTTTACTTTAACTGCAAAGGTTTTCGCAAAGAACGCAAAGGGTTTTTTATATCAATAATTTTGTAATTGATTTTATCTGCGCAAATCCGTTCCATCTGTGTTATCTGCGTGCTAATTCAAATCAACAAAAAACAACACAAACAAATCAACAAAAAAATCGTAATTAGTAATTGATTTACTATCTTTGTGGAAAATTTATAAAAAATTTTTATGGAAATAATTAAAAATCACAGAGTAGGAGTTTTAACATCGGGCGGAGATGCTCCGGGAATGAATGCGGCAATTCGTGCGGTTACACGAGCCGGTTTAAATAATGGCATGGAAGTTTTTGGCATACGGCGCGGCTTTCAGGGAATGATTGAAAATGATATGTTTCAAATGAAATCGCAAGATGTTAGCGGAATACTTCAAAACGGAGGTACGTTTTTACAATCTACTCGTTCAAAAGAATTTAAAACCGAAGAAGGACGAAAAAAAGCATACGATGTGCTTAAAAGTTATGAAATCGACAGTCTTGTTGTGATTGGCGGCGACGGCTCGTTTACAGGTGCAAATGTTTTTGCTCAGGAATATCCCGACATTTCGGTAATAGGAATACCCGGAACTATTGATAATGACCTTTATGGAACTGATTATACAATCGGTTACGATACGGCGTTAAATACGGTTATTGATGCCGTTGATAAAATTCGCGATACGGCAAGTTCTTTCAATCGAATATTTTTTGTTGAGGTAATGGGGCGCGAAGCCGGATTTATTGCAATAAACAGCGGAATAGCCTCAGGCGCAGAAGTTATAATGGTTCCCGAACGTAAAAATCAAATCGAAAAAGTAAGAATATTTCTTAAAGAACGCGCGTTGAAAAACAAATCGAGTATTATCATCGTTGCCGAAGGTTTGGAAGAAGGAAGCGCAATGGAAGTTGCTGAAAAAGTGAAAGATGAATATCCCGAATTTGATATTCGCGTGTCGGTTCTCGGACATATTCAGCGCGGAGGACGCCCGACATCAAAAGACAGAGTTACAGCAAGTCTGATGGGCGTAGCGGCGATTGATGCCATTCTCGACAATCAAAAAAGCATTATGATAGGTTGGAAAAACGAAGAAATAGTGCAAGTTCCTCTTAATAAGACAATAAAAATGCACAAAGCCATTTCTGACGATTTGCTGAACATTGCCGAAATGATTGGTACATTTTTGCCGAAATGAGAGTTTTGGGATTATATATACTGCGCTTTTTCATAAATTTAATATTCCACAAAGTGGGACATAAAAATGTTAGGTATGATTAAAAAAATCGTTCCATATTACGTACCTGCGGCATGCCAATTTATGCGTGATACGAATTTTCTATCAACATTTGTTCCTACATAGCATTGATTTTCATCCCGTTAATGACAATATGTTGGTATAAATGATAACAAAAGATAAAAACGTGCCGTAGGTACATCATATAAGTTGAACGAAAAACAGAAAATAAGACATCGATTTTTTACACTCCACTTTTGTGGCTAAAAAACAATTAAAAACACAAAGTTCACAAAGAAAAAATCACAAAGAACACAAAATTTTATTCTGCAAATCTCGTAATTCGTAATTGATTTTTAACTGCTGCTAATCAAATCAACAAAAAACAATTAAGCAACTCAACAACTAAGCAAATCAACAAAAAAATCGTAATTTGTAATTGATTATTATCTGCGTAAATCTGTTTAATCTGCGTAATCTGCGTGCTTATCTCAAATCAACAAAAAACAAATCAACAAATCAACAAAAAACAAATCAACAAAAAACAGTAATTCATAATTGTTTTGTATCTTTGCAGTCAATTTTATTTGAAAATATATATGATATGGAAACTGTTGTAAGTGGAATTCGTCCTACGGGAAATCTGCATTTAGGAAATTATTTCGGCGCACTGCGCAATTTTATAAAAATGCAAGACGAAAACAAATGCTTCTTTTTTGTCGCCGATTTACATTCGCTGACTACTCATCCGCACCCTGATGACTTGGCTGGAAATGTGAAACAAATACTTTCGGAATACATCGCTGCGGGGCTTGATACCGAAAAAGTTACGCTGTTCATTCAAAGCGATATTCCCGAAATTTCGGAAATGTATGTGCTGATGAATATGCTTGCATACGTTGGCGAATTGGAACGCACCGTTTCGTTCAAAGACAAAGTGCGCAAACAGCAAAACAACGTAAACGCAGGGCTGCTCACATATCCCGTACTTATGGCTGTTGATATTTTAATACATCGCCCAAGCAAAGTTCCTGTGGGAAAAGATCAAGAACAGCATTTGGAAATGACGCGAATTTATGCACGCCGATTTAACAATCTTTACGGAGTAAAATTTTTTCCCGAGCCCGATGCCTATAATTTCGGCAACGATTTGATAAAAATTCCCGGACTCGACGGCACAGGAAAAATGGGCAAAAGCGAAAATAATGGAATATTTTTAATCGACGACGAGAAAACCATTACAAAAAAAGTGATGCGTGCCGTAACCGACAGCGGTCCAACAGTCGAAAATTCAGAAATGCCCGAAATGATTCATAATTTATTTACTTTGCTGAAAGTGGTTTCGTCGCCCGATACGGTACAGCATTTTACCGACAAATACAATTCGTGCCAAATTCGTTACGGCGATTTGAAAAAGCAACTTGCCGAAGACATTTGCAAAGTTACGCTGCCAATCCGTCAACGCATTATTGATATTCGCGAAGATACCGAATATTTGCATAAAATTGCAAAACTCGGCGCAGAAAAAGCCCGTGCAAGCGCAAGCGAAACACTAAAAGAAGTGAAAAAAATTATCGGATTTCATCGATTTTGAATTAAACTTTATGCGGGATGGTTTTTTGTAAAAGCGATATCCTGCATTTTTATTTTTTTGGTTTTTTTTCTCCCACAAAGACACGAAGTTCACAAAGATTTTAAATGGTTTTATAAAAAATTCCTTTGTGAACTTTGTGTCTTTGTGGGATATAAAATTTATGCGGTATAAATAATTTTACGGAAAACGATTATTTCTGTTTGGAAGTAAATTATATGGATTGCGATTGTTATTTCCTGATTTTTTCGGATAATCATTTGTAAGACTAAAATTCATTGCAAATGTATAAGTAACGTTAACAGGTTCGCCATTAATATAACCGGGAGTCCATTTTGGAGATAAATAAATCACTCGAACGGTTTCTTCGTTAAGTATATGCGCTGCGGCTTTAACAACAACTACATTTGAAACTGTTCCCGTTTTGTCTATTGTTATCTTTACAACAACCATACCTTCTATACCGTTCATTAACGCTTGTTCGGGATATTTTATTTGGCTGTTAACCCATTTTCTAAAATGTGTTTTGGGATCTTTCCCTTTAAATTTTGGTTTAATTTTTATGCTGTCAATAGGAAGTGTTTCTTCTGCATTTTCGTTTATTGCAACGGTATCGGCGGTATTTGTAGTTTCCTGTGCTGATGTTTTAAAAACAAATAAAGAAAAAGCAAATACAAATAAACTTATTTTTATAGATGTAATGTTGGTTTTCATTGAAATTAATTTTAATAATTATGTGCAAAAATAATATTATTTTTTAATTTCTGCAAAAAAATACAATTTGATGGTATTATTAATTGTAAATTTTTGAAATTCTAGTGTTCTTTATTGTAAAAAACATAGAAACAATGAAGTTAAAAAATTAGGAAATTATGAATAGCGCCCACCTTTAGGTGGTGCGAATAGAAAAATATAAAAACAGGCTTTAGCCAAAATGCTCATAAAATTTGGCTAAAGCCGATAAAAATTATTTTTTATCCTCCTGCTAAAGCAGGAGGCAATTCAAAATTATGGAAAACAGACAGATAAAATACTTTGTGGTAAAAAACAAAAATAAAAAACACGAAGAAAACAAAAAAATAATTTCATCCTTTATATTCAAAAAAAATTATTCATCGAAAAGTATCTTATAATCAAGCGTTTTTTATTTTTAAAAATCAAATCGAAATTTTTATTTTAAAAAAATCGAAAAATGATGTTATATTTATCGTAGTTTTTCGTCATTAATACAGATATGCAAATAGAACGGTTTAAATCAGATATTATCACTCTAAGGCAAACGCTTTTTTCGGTTGCGCTTAAAATGCTGCAAAACAAAGAAGATGCCGAAGATGTTGTGCAGGAAACGCTGCTGCGGTTGTGGAGTATTCGCCAGCAATTGGATACGGTTTTAAATACAGCGGCTTTTGCGGTGCAAACAACAAAAAATATCTGTATCGACAGGTTGAGAACAAGCAAAGAGAAAACGCAAATCGACGATTACAGTTTGGGCGCTGACAAAGAAACTCCGTACTCGCAAACCGAAACAAACGATTTGATAGAAATAGTGAAAAAAATTGTCGAAAATTTACCCGAATTGCAAAAAATAATAATAAAAATGCGCGATATTGAAGGATATGAATTAAACGAAATTGCCGAAATAACGGCAACACAAATTAGCGCGGTGAGAATGAACCTCTCGCGTGCGCGGAAAAGAGTAAAAGAAACGTTTTTAAAAATCACAAAGCAATGAAAAGAAAAAACATAAATAAAATAGAACTGTTAATCGAAAAATATCTCGAAGGCTTTACCACGCTCAAAGAAGAACAGCAATTGAGAAAATATTTTCAACAAAAAAACGTTGCCGAACATTTGGAAATGTACAAACCTGTTTTTATGTTTTTTGAATCGGAAATTAAACAGCGGCATCGTGTAAAACATTTTGTTTTGAATTGGAAAACTCAGGCGACAGCGGTTGCGGCGGCTTGTTTGGTTTTGATGTTCGGAATAAAACTGTTTTTCGATACAGACACAATTTCCGAAACGTCGATAGCATATATTAATGGTAAAAAATATACCGACAGAGAACTTATAAAAGCCGAAACGCTTGAATCGCTTAATAATATTTCGACAGGCAATACGGATGCGTATTCCGTTCAGTTTGAGGCTATTGAACAGTTTTTTGATAAACAATAAAAATCATAATAAAATGAATACAATAAAAAAAATTATCGTAATGCTTGGTTTTTTGCTTGCTGCGTTTTCGGCAAATGCACAAAAAAATCTGAATATCGAAAAAATATTTGAAAATTACGGAAAACAAGACGGCTCTATTCTGATAGAACTTGCGCAAGATGTGCTGAAAAATAACACAAAAATAAACAGATACAAAAGTATGATTATTGATTTCGATTCGCAAATTGCCGACTTGTGCACCGCCGCCATCGAAAAAGACGTTAAAAACGGAAACATAATGATGGAACTGAAAAAAGACGGAAAAACCGAAACCGCCTACTATTGCCTGTCGAAAAACAACGACAATCCCAACTACGAGTACATTCTTTTTACAAATAAAAATCAGAAAATCACACTGATATACCTGAGAGGAGTTTTTGAACCCAAACAATTGGAAAAAGAATTGAACGAATTGCAAAGTTTATTTATAAAAGTTAATAACAAACGAATAAAATTATAAAAATATGAAAACAAAAAAAATATTATTATCAACAGCATGCGCATTATTTATTTCAATGTCAGCATTTTCGCAAGAAGTTGCCGAAAGCGATACCGTAAAATCAGCCGAAAACGAAAAAATACAAGAGGAAGAAAAAAGTTCGGTGTATATGGATGGAAAATCGTATAATTTTATTTTTAATTGGAGTAAAAAATCCGATAATTCAATACATGCGTATTCTTCGGGCATGGGACTTACAATGTTGTTTCTTACAGGAATGAAAGATGTAAATTATTTAGGATTTGGATTTGTTTTTACCGGACTTGGTTTTGATGTTCCTATAAACAAACATTTTGTATTTGCAACAGGACTTGGCGATTATGTTGATGGTTATTATCTAAAAGGAAATGTAGTTTTAAAAAACGATGATGACGGAATAACACGTTTTATTCGCGATAACGACAGAAATTATAAAAGCAGCGAATGTACGATAATGTATTTAACCATTCCTCTACTTATAGAATATCAAACAAAAGTTAAACCCAATCATACTTTTTTTGTTTCAGGCGGCATCGATGCTATGGTTAAACTACTTTCAATGTCGGAAACACAAATACGCACCGACGAAGGAATATTACACGCAAAGCATAAAGGCTTGAATATAAATAATTTCAATGCAAGATGCACTTTGAAAACAGGATTTAATTTTAGTGAAAGATTTATATTATCGCTGGTAGGATATTATCAACCGTTTTCGACATTCGAAAAAGGAAAAGGCGTAGATGTGCATCCTTACGGAATAGGAATAATGTTGGATTGGGGACTTAGTAAACGTTAAAATCAATATAATAAAATAATTATTATTAACAATAAAAAATTAATAGATATGAAAAAAACAGTAAAAATTATGAAAACAAAAAAAATATTATTATCAACAGCATGCGCATTATTTATTTCAATGTCAGCATTTTCGCAAGAAGTTGCCGAAAGCGATACCGTAAAATCAGCCGAA
>JAITPP010000141.1 GCA_031289385.1 Prevotellaceae bacterium
CGAAATGTAGGAATGTCTGCAAAAGAAAAGGGCGTTGATAAAGGTTTTCGCGGAATTGGACGGCTCGGTGGACTTGGCTATTGCCAAACGTTGATTTTTGAAACTTCAGTAAAAGGAGAAAATGAAAAATCAATCGTAAAATGGGATGCCGATAAGTTGCGTTCAATCATTGCTGACACGACTAAAAAAGAGCAAGCGAGCGAAGTAATTAACGAAGTTACAACCATAGAATACAAATCAGAACAATCTGATAAACATTATTTTAAAGTAATTTTAGAAAACATTTCAAGCGCAAAACTTTTGAATGTAAAAGACGTGCGACAATATCTTTCAATGATTGCCCCTGTCCCATTCAAAAAATCAATTTTTTCTGATAAAATTTACACAGAACTCAAAAACGAAAACATAATACTTGACGAATACCAAATTTTTGTGAATCAAGACCAAATTTTCAAAGGGTACAAATGGTATGTTTATGATGGCGATGAAAATAACCCGAAAAAGATTGATGAAGTTATCAGTATTGAATTTTTCAAAGAAACCTACAAAAACAAGATTTTATATTGGGGTTGGTATGGACTTACAGAAAAAAATCAGTTGTTGAAACCAATAAATTTTGCTCGCGGTTTTCGCTTGCGGAGTAAAAACATTCAAATCGGGGATGAAACAACATTAAAAGAATTACACCGAGATAATCGTTTTCAAAATTATATGTTTGGCGAAATATATGCGATAAATCAAGCACTTACACCAAACGCGAGGCGCGATAATTTTGTAAAAGATATGACCGAATATGAAGAGTTTAGCACAAAAATTAAAACGTTTTTTGCCACCACAATTTACACTCTTTGCTACGATGCCTCCAAAGTGAACAGTGCAGTAAAAGACATTACCGCTTACACCACTTTGAAAACAGAATTTGAAAAAAAGCAAAAACAAGGTTGGACGGACAAAACCGAGCAAAAAAAATGGTTTGATGATTTGGAAATGAAAAAAGAAAAAGCCGAAAATGCAAATAAAACGATTGAAAAATTACAAGCAAAAACGACTGATACAAACCAACCTATTGTCCGCATAATTCAAAAAGCAACAGAGAAAATAGAAGAAATTAAACCTGTTGAAACAGAAGAAATTAAAGTTGAAGCAAAACCGAAATTTCGCACTGACAAACTCTTAAAATTAGATGAAAAGGAACGTAAATTTTTGGGCGATATATTTGCTATTATAAACACCGTTTTAACAAGCGATTTAGCAGAAAATTTAATCCAAAAAATCGAAGAAAAATACAAATGAGAAATATTTTACTGATAGAGCCAAACTACAAAAATAAATTTCCGCCAATTGGACTTATGAAATTGGCAACATACTATCGCCGACAAGGCGATAATGTTGTGTTTTACAAAGGAAATTTGAACGATTTTGTTGTTCGTCAAATCACTAATGATTGCTTAAAAAAACTGTTTGAGTTAGACAATTCTATTGACTGGAATTTCAAAACACAGTTCATTTTTCAATACATAAAAACAAGAAAATCTGGCTATTTAGAGAAGATTGAAATTAAAAAATCAAATTTTCAACCGCTTATAAAACAGTGGCTCGAACATTACAAAAATTATTATCACAAAGGAATTTACAAAACCGAGCCAAAGTGGGATAAAGTATTGATTACTACACTTTTTACATTTTATTGGAAAATAACGATTGAAACTATTGAATTTGCAAAAAATTTGGTCAAAAATTCGTCCAACATTATGGTTGGTGGCATTATGGCAACAATTTTGGCAGACGAAATCGAAAAAGAAACAGGAATCAAACCACACAGAGGTGTTTTGAATACACCCGGACAATTAGACAAAGGCAACAAAGATATTATTGACGAGCTACCACTCGACTACTCAATTTTGGACGAAATTGAATACAAATATCCCGATTCAAACGCCTATTACAGTTACAGCACAAGAGGTTGTATTCGCAAATGTTCGTTTTGTGCCGTGCCAACATTGGAGCCGACATATTACAATTATCTTCCATTAAAACAACGACTTACAGGAACAACAGAAAAATACGGCGAACAGAGAAATTTATTACTAATGGATAACAATGTGCTTGCTTCCGAACGATTTTCTGAAATTATAGACGACATAAAATCTTGCGGTTTTGCCAAAAATGCGGTTTATTACGAGCCAAATCATTACGAAATTGCAATTAAAAATCTGAAAGACAGCACAAACGATAACGCATACATTCGCAAAATTTATTTTTTAATTGCTGAATTGGAAAATAAAATACAGAGTATCAACACAAAACAGAAAATTTACGAAATCAGAGAAACGAATAAACTTTTGCTGTTGGAAACAACAACAAAAGAAAATTTGCTCAAAACTTACCCATTATTGACAAATTTTTTCAAAAAATCACACAAAAAATCGCCTAAACAGCGATTTATTGACTTCAATCAAGGCGTTGACGCACGACTTTTCACCGAAGAAAACACGAAGCTTTTAAGTGAAATTGCAATCCGTCCGTTACGCATTGCTTTTGACGATATGAAAACCTATCCAAAGTACGATAATGCCATTCGTTTGAGTGCAAAAGCAGGCATTAAATATTTTTCTAACTATCTGTTATACAATTTCAAAGACAAGCCAATAGAACTTTATCAACGCTTGAAAATCAATATTGATTTATGCGATGAACTTGACATAAATATCTATTCATTTCCAATGAAATTTCACCCAATCAGAGGTGAGTTTAGCCACAATCGTGATTTTATCGGCGAACATTGGAACAGAAAGTATATCAGAGCCGTACAAGCAATCCTTAACAGCACAAAAGGTAAAATCGGCAGGGACAGCAACAAAAGTGAATCGTTTTTTGGAAAAGCATTTGGACACAGCGAAGACGAATTTTTGGA
>JAITPP010000331.1 GCA_031289385.1 Prevotellaceae bacterium
AATCTGACAGTTAATAATATTCTTGTTGATGAAGCCAATATTTACGCATCGGAACTTAATGTTTCTACTGTTGATAATGTAGAATACACGTTTAAATATACATTGAATGCAAAAGCGTCTTCGCTTGTTATAAATATATTGGATGCCGGCAACGCGATAGTAAAAACTATTCCGATAACCAGCGCAGCCAATCGCACATTAGGCGTACACGAATTTAAAGCCAATGTTACAGGTTTATCGGTAGGAACTTATAAATGGGAAATTACAGCAACAGGAGCAATCAGGGCTAACAGCACTACTGCGCCAACGAAAGTATCTAATGATGACCTTCAATTTAAATTTACAGATGCGCGTAGCATTGCTGTTGATAATTCTTTTGACAGCCCATTCTTCGGACGTATCTATATATGCGACGCACAGGGAACAGGAGCAGGTTCTGCGGGCGAAGGTATTTATATTTTGAATGCAGCCCTGTCTGATACTACAAATCAAAATGGCAACGGTTATAAAGGCGGTGTAGCTTGGGTTACAACAAGTAGTCCGTTCCGTGCAAGTGTTGCTCCCGATGGAAATGTTTACATTGCCGACTGGAGCGATGCTCATACAGGAGTTTGGAAAATGGATGCAGCAAATCCAACAGCACCATTTACACCAGTATTCGGAGGAACTCGTGATGCTGGTGGTTTATCAAGCGAAGGTGGAGTAAATATTCATGGTTCTATTTCGCATTGTTGGGTAATAGATACAGGAGTCAATACCAAATTATATACTTTCGACGAAGATTATGTTGATGCAGCAGTTATCGACAAAGGTAGCCTTTTGCAATACAATATAGGCAATCTCTCAACACCATGGGCACAAGCCCCGAGCGCAGTTGTATATAACGATGCTTTATATGGAAATCTTCAGCAAAATATGAATTCATGTATCGTTCCCGATGGAATCGGTGGTTGGTGGATTTCGCAAAACAGAGCTACCAATGCTACAAATATTCCATCTTTGGTTCATCTTAACGACCAAGCAACTTTAACTAATTTTGGTTCAAACACCAATATTGTCAGTTCTGCTCAGGGCGGATTAGCCGTTAGTGCAGATGGAACGCAGATTGCAGTAGGAGGACAAGGCATAGTGAAAATATTTGATGTTACTTTTGATGTAAATAATATTCCAACATTAAGTTTAGTATATACTATTTCTACAAGCGCGCTTGGCACAAATACACATGGTTTGGCTTTCGACAACGCAAATAATATTTATGTGGCAGCAAGTGCAAATAATACAACGTTAGCAACTCGCGTAGGTGTTTGGGCATTACCCGTGGCAAACAACAGTTTCACCACTCCCGCGCCATTTACATCTGTTCTTGAAGTTATTGCTACGGCTAAACCAACAGTAGTAAGCACAACACCTGCAAATGGAGAAACAGGAGTTTCTATCAGTCTAAACAGCGTATCGGTAACTTTCAGTCAGGAAATTAATACCGGAGTAACAGGCACGGTGCAAATAATAAATACAACAACGAGCGCAGTAACAGGCACAGTTTCGTCGCCGATATGGAGTAACAACAACACAACTGTAACGTTCACATATTCGGGAACGCTTGGTTATGGAGTAAATTATACTATAAAAGTATCGGATTTTGAAAATACCACAGGCAATGTAATGGACGACGATGCTACCAACAGTTTTACAACCATAGATTTACAGTTGGCAGTTGTAAGCACAACTCCTGCAAATGGAACAATTAATGTTCCCGTAAATTTGAGCGAGGTATCGGTAATCTTCAATAAAGAAATGGATATAACAACAATCGGCACGGTTGAACTTGTAGCAGGAGGCGTTGCAGTTGGCACACTTTCGTCGCCGCAATGGAGAACGATAGATAACAAAGCCATTACCTTTACATCTACAAGCACGCTTGATTATGCAACAACTTACACTATTAACATTTCAGGTTTCAAAGATAACGGCGGTGCGCTAATGACAGGAACAAATTCCGACAACAGTTTTACCACCGAAACCGCTCCCGAAGTAACTTTGTATGTAAATAAAGATTATAATGCTTGGCTTACACACGGAAAAACATTTACTCTGCAACAAAACGGACAAGTGAAATATACAGGAGTTGATAATTTAGACGGAACAGTAACATTTACAGCAGTTGTTGATGGTTTTTACAGACTTTATGATGGTGCAAATAATCTTAGAGACGAAGTAATTCAAGGCGTAACATCTATCGGATTGTCATATTACACTATAAAATTTGGATTGCAAAACGACGGAAAAGCATCAGGCTCAACTATCAATGCAACTTACAATGACAATGCAGTTTCAAGCGGCGATGTTGTAATTAGCGGCAGAAAACTTGTACTCGTAGCCGTAGGAAATGGCGCAAACCGCTATACTTACACGTGGCGAGGCTCATGGAACGGAAATGTAAATGCAAGCATCACAGGCGACGTGCTAAGTGTTGATATTGTTGATAATATTGTTGATGTTCATTGCACCATAAACGGCTTGGGAGATGAAATAATATTACCGAAAGTTGTAACGCCAAATATGGACGGAGCAAATGATTTCTTCTACGTACAAGGTTTGGAAGCATATCCATCAAATGAACTTAGAATATTCAACCGTTCGGGTACAGAAGTTTTCAGAGCCAAAAATTATAAAAATAATACATGGAGCGGCTCAGATTTACCCGATGATGTTTACTTCTTTAGTCTTGGTTTGATAGATGAAAACGGAGCATTAACAACAAAAACAGGATATGTACATTTGAAAAAATAAATAAAGTAGAAATAAAGAGTGAAAAATTGAAAATATCAGGAAATAAGTCATAATGTATGATAAAATAATTTTTTACTCTTTATTTTCAAATTACTCATAAACATTAAATTAGAAAAATAAATATCAAAAAATAAATAAGAATATGAAAAAAATAGCATTAATAATCGGCATATTAATAATTGTGAGTGCAAATAAAGCAGAAGCACAACAAATTCCGCTTTTTTCGCAATACATGTTCAATGGTACATATATCAATCCGGCAAATGCAGGCAGTAAAGACGCCTTTTTCGGCAATCTTTTATATCGCAAACAGTGGATAGGATTTAACGGCGCACCGCAAACAGCAATGTTTAGCATCGACGGCAGTTTGGCAGGCGGCTCAAATATTGGCTTGGTATATGTGAACGATAAAATAGGCGCAAATTATACAAACAGCGTTATGGTTGATTACGCTTACCGTTTCAATGTAAGCCAGAAAGGACGGCTTAGTTTCGGTTTGTCGGGCGGATTTACAAATTACGGCGTAAACCGTACCAAACTTATTAATGAAGGCACAGATATAGACCCGAATTTAGCAAATACAAAAAACATTTGGAAACCAAATATCGATGCAGGCGTTTATTTTGACATGAACAACTATTATGTAGGTTTTTCCGTTTTAGGCATAGTTCCGCACAAAGCCGATAAAACCATGCATATTGTACGCTCAAATGCAAATTATTTACTCACCGGCGGCGTTACCATTCCGTTGAGCGATAAAGTTAATTTAGTTCCATCTGCATTATTAAAAAGCGATTTCGAAAATCCTCTGAATGTAGATATAAATGCAATGTTGCAAGTGAAAGAAAAATTCTGGATTGGCGCAGGCTATCGCACAGGCGTACTGTGGCTTACCGATGTCAGCAAAGAAACACGACAATACGATGCAATATCATTAATTGTTGAAACGTTTGTTACCGACCGCATTCGTGTAGGAGTTTCCTACGATTTCGATTTGGTAAAAATATCAAACAACAATAATGGAAGTATAGAAATTTCGCTTGGTTATTATTTCACAAAACCAAAACGCAAATAATCTACAAATTGTATCAAAAAAAAGAGAGAGGGCGATTTAATTCGTCCTCTTTTTTTGGTTATTTATCACCGCTTGTGGCGGGGTGTAAAAAATCAATGTTTTGTTTTTTATTTTTTCGGGCTTTTTTTACCCTTATTTTTGGGAGTGCCATTAGTAGCATCAAATTTTTCTTAGCATTTTTCCCTTATTAAAATATTTAAAATAAGGGTGATTTGTGAGTAATTAACTTGGCTACTAAGGGAATTTTTTAAAATAAAGGTAAGACAAATTCACAAATTTAGAACGATTATTTTTTGTTCTCTCACAAAAACACAAAGATTATAAATATTTTTATAAAAATCTCTTTGTGAACTTCGTGTCTTTGTGGGATATTAAATTTTATGCACAAAAATCAAGCCGAGCGCAGTATATATATCATTGAACTATTTTTGTACTCAATTTGGCACAACTTTAAAATGCTTTTTGCAGGCGTTGCAATAATAAATTTTCTTTTTGTAAAATGGCAGCGATTGCAGAAAAAACGCCCAAACAATAAAAAACGTATTCGCATTGTTGCGATTTATTCCGTAACTTACATCATCCAATTTGCAATACGGACAAACAACGGTAATGTCGTCATCTTCGTAGTCGGTTTCTTCGTCGGGAGTTGCATCCAAGCCCAATATCATCAACGCTTGCTCTTTATCTTTTTCCCACACTTTGAGATTTACATAACCCAGCGGACGCGAATATAAATAATTTTCGTTATCGACAAAACATTGAATATCGGCGGCATCGAGTTTCGATTTTGCAAGATTTGCCTCTGCCGCAGTAGTAAATTTTGCAACTATCACAAATGTTTCGTTAGTATTTGAATTTTCCATAAATTTTATATTTAATGATTAAACTATTTTTCAATTATATTTTCAATTTTATTCCTGCTTTGCCGAGCAGCCAAGTTATTCCTATCACAGCAAAGGCAAAGATAAGCGATTTTATCAATCCGCCAATGCCCGAACGTGTAAATTCGGGAAATCTAACAACAAAAAGCGAAACTAAACTGTACCAAACCGAAGGAATAAGATAACACGTTAGCGTGCTTGTGCCTGCGGGTTTTATTATGACAAACCACGATTGTTTACTTTTAATATCGGCAAGCCAATGAATGAAAGTAAGCACAACAAACGAAATTGCAAGACAAAAGAAAATCCATGTGCAGGTTTCGCTCAGTTTTGATATGATAAAATATTTATGCGTAAAAAGTGCAGCCGCAAACATTAAAACAGCAATTGCAATGTATGATGAACTTAATATTCCGAATTTTTCTTTTGCGCTGTTGCGTTGCATAAGCATAGATGCAATTACGCCCGCAAACGAAAGCATCAAAAATGAACCGTTGCCCGGAATAAAACCGCCTATACCGATACTTGCCAACCAGCCTAAATTTGAACTTATACACAAAGCCGTGAAAAGCAGCCATACTATTACGTTTAACGATATTTTATTTTGAGTGAAAACAAAAATTACGGCGGTGTAAAGATAAGTCCAGCCAATTAAACCGAGTATTTGCCACCATCCCGGACGCAAGCCTGCAAGTCCCTCGCTGTTTGCGCCTTTGAACAAAAATAAATAAAAAACGACAATCAATATTAATGTTTTAATTAATAATTTTGTTTTGCTGCGATTGCTCAAATAACTTGCAATTACAGGAAAAACAGCACAAGCCGCGATTATTAAATATTGAAAAACATATCGCGAATTAAATGAAAATCCTATCGGAATACAGCCTAAAACAAACGAGCTTTCATTTGGTTTCGGCTCTTGTAAAAATATTGCGGCAAGAAAAATCAATACAATCCAACCGAAAATTTGCAATCCCGAAAATACTTGTTTTGTTACGCCCGTTGCTTTCGGATAAACGTTCCAAATCATAAAAAAAGCAACTACCGACAATATTTTCAACAACTGCGGCGCGATGCCGATATGTTTTGCCGTTTCGCCGAAACCGTTGGACGCAAACAATCCCATAATCAAAAGTGCGATTGTACGTTGCGCAATGTGCGAAAGTATTTGAATTTTAGAATCGCCTTTTATAATTCTGTTTTTTATGGCAAAAGGCGTGGACAGTCCCACGCAGAATAAAAAGCAGGGAAAAACAACGTCCGAAAGTCCGAGCATATCTTCGCCCGCTACGGCATGATGAAACCAATGCGGAATTGATTCGCCAAGTCCCGGAATATCGTTTACAAAAATCATTAAAAGCATTGTTAATGCTCTGAAAATGTCGATTGATGCTATGCGTAATGTTTGATTTTTTTTCATTTTTATTTTGCTATTTCAAGTTCATTAATCAAATGTACAGCTCCCGAAAACTTGTCAATTATAAACAGCACGTAACGGATATCAACCGAGATGTTGCGGCAATAATCAGGGTCGAACATCACATCGCTCATTGTAGATTCCCAGCAGCGGTCGAAATTCAAGCCCAGCAAGTTGCCGTACGCATTCAAAATCGGGCTGCCCGAATTTCCGCCTGTTGTATGATTAGATGCCAAAAATGCTACGGGCAATTCGCCTTTTTCATTTGTGTAGTTCCCAAAGTCCTTTGCTTTGTAAAGTTCTGCAAGCTGCGCGGGTATTGCGTAATCCGCGATTTCGGCGTTGCTGCTTTTTTCAATTATTCCGTCTAATGTTGTGTAATGCTTATAAAGAGTTCCGTCAACAGGCGAAAAACCTTCAACTTTTCCGTAAGCAACGCGCAAAGTTGAATTTGCATCGGGATACAACACTTTATTTTGAGGCATTTCAAGCAAAGCCCGCATATAAAGACGCTGTTTGATATTAAGTGTTTTGTTGAGTTCCAACAGTTTAGGCGTAATATTGCTTTTATAAAAATCAACAAACGAATTATAAAAAACCATTAAAATATCGCTGTTAAATTCTTCGGATTTTTCATCTGTATTTTCGGCAAGTTTATTAAGCCATTGTTGGTTTACAAACTTGGTTTCCGAATAAATTTTGTTTGATATTTCGGTAAAATTGCCATCAGTTTCGCTATAAAGTTTTTTGAAAAATTCGGGTTGATATTCGGCAGAAATATTGCTGTAATAAGTTTGCATAACATCGGCAAATATTTTTTTATCGGTATCGCGACTATAATTTTTGAAGAAATCGGCAATTTCATTTTTAATAATTTCCGTTGATTTTTTATCTTTCAACAGCGAGTTTAATCTTCGTGCAAACCTAACAATTTCAGGGGCTAACACCGCCTCGTTGAAATAATCGTTCAGCAACGAATAGGTATTTAATTCATCATAAATTTTCTGAAAATCGCCAAGTAAATTTTTGTAAACCGCACGCGATTCATCCGCCAAAACCCAGTTGGTAAACTGTTTTTCAAACTCTCGTTTTTTATTTACAGCATCCAAACGTTGCAAACCTAAATACTCGCCTTGCCATTTTTTCCAAGCGTTTGCAATACTTGCCTGCTTTGATGCGTATTTTATTCGTATCGAAATATCGCTTGCCATGTCGGCATTAATAATATTTAAGCGTTGCGTGCGCAATTTTATTTTGTGAGGATTGTGTTTCAGCAACATTTCAACGGCATACGATGGCAAATATTCCTGCGTGCGTCCGGGAAATCCGTAGATAAAAGTAAAGTCGTTTTCGTTGTATCCGTCAAGCGAAATTTTAATATATCGTTTTGGCTTATACGGCTTATTTTCTTGCGAATACTCTGCCGATTTGTTTTCGCTGTCGGCATAAATTCTGAAAACAGAAAAATCGCCTGTATGGCGGGGCCACATCCAATTGTCGGTATCGCCGCCGAATTTACCGATAGCATCGGGCGGCGTGCCAACCAAACGCACGTCTTTATAAACTTGGTAAACATATAAAATATATTGATTTTCGTAGAAAATGGGGCGCACTGCGGTTTCAAATTTTCCGTTATCGCTTGATTCCGCTTCAATTTTTTGCGTTCGTAAATATATCAAATTATGGCGAACAGAGTCGGGCGTATTATCATCAATGTCTTGTAAAATTTGGGATGTAACATCTTCCATTCGGTAAAGAAATTTCACCGTCAGTTTTGGATTTGCCAATTCGTCGGAATATGATTTCGCCCAAAAACCTTCGTCAAGATAATTATGCTCAACCGAGCTGTGCGATTGAATTTGCTCGTATCCGCAATGATGATTTGTAAATAATAATCCGTTTTTTGAAACCACAACTCCCGTACATCCGCCGCCGAATTGCACAATAGCATCTTTCAAACTCGAATGATTAATGTCGTAAATATCCTGCGCCGTAAGTTTGAAACCTTTTTTTTGCATATCGTCAATAGTGTATTTTTGCAGGATAGGCAACCAAATTCCCTCGTCGGCAAAGGCAGCAAATGCGGTAACGGTAAAACAGAGCGTAATAATAATTTTTTTCATAATAGTAGTATTTTATTTTATAATATTCTTGATTTTAGCACAATAGCAAGTATGATGTTTTATACATAAACGCAAATTTCGGTAAAAACCTTTAATTATGCAAACAATTATTAATAATTTATTTAGTTGTAAGTCGTAAGTTGTAAGTTGTAAGTCGGTTTATTGTTTAGTTGTTTAATTGTTGATTTGTTTATTTGTTGATTTGAAAGAACATTTGTGAACTTTGTGGTAAAAACACAAAGTTTGTAAAGTTTTTTCCAAATCAATCTCAAAATAAAAAAGCATAATTTTTAAAAAAATATCTGATGAAAAAACAAGATTTGTGTTAAATGGAATAACTTCATATTTAGTCGAAACAAGCGAAAAGTGGCTTATTTTATAATTCAAAGGTATTTCATTTTGCAAAAATATAATTATTATCTAATTTTTTTGTTGAATTGAAAAATTACTTTGCTTTTATCAAAAAAAATTTGCACATTTGTACGATATTTCACTTATAAAATGTAATATTTCCGTTTTATGAAAAAGTCAGTATTAAAACGCATAATATCTTTCTACGTTGAAGGATTTAAAAATATGACAATAGGCAAAACTCTTTGGCTGATAATTTTAGTCAAATTATTTATAATGTTTGTCATACTAAAAATATTTTTCTTTCCCAATTATCTTGGCAAGTTCGATGAGCCTGCCGAAAAACAAAAATATATCTTAAATGAATTTATACAACGTTCAAATAATATTTAATACCTTATGTATATGATTGCAGAAATAGACACTTCACTTATTGATTGGTCGCGGGCACAGTTTGCTCTTACGGCTATCTATCATTGGCTTTTTGTGCCATTGACACTTGGGCTTGGCATTGTTCAGGCTATAATGGAAACTATTTATTACAAAACCGGCGATGAATTTTGGAAAAAAACCGCTAAGTTTTGGATGAAGATTTTCGGTATCAACTTTGCTATCGGCGTGGCAACAGGATTGATACTCGAATTTGAATTTGGAACTAACTGGTCGAATTACAGTTGGTTTGTAGGCGATATTTTCGGCGCTCCACTTGCAATCGAAGGCATTGTCGCTTTCTTTATGGAAGCAACTTTTATTGCAGTAATGTATTTTGGATGGAATAAGGTAAGCAAAGGATTTCACCTTACGTCCACGTGGCTAACTATTGTGGGAGCAACAATTTCGGCATTTTGGATATTGGTTGCAAATGCTTGGATGCAACATCCGGCAGGAATGCACTTCAATCCCGATACTGTTCGTAACGAGATGGGAAGTTTTTGGGAAGTTGCGCTTTCACCGGTTGCAATCAACAAATTTTTTCATACCGTATTGTCGGGCTGGATAATCGGAGGAATGGTTGTTGCCGGAATATCAAGCTGGTATCTTTTGAAAAAACGCGAAACAAAATTTGCGTTGGCAAGTATTAAAGTCGGCGTTGCATTTGGATTGATAGCATGTTTATTGTCGATATGGACAGGCGACGGCTCGGCAGCACAGGTAGCCGAAAAACAACCAATGAAACTTGCAGCAATGGAAGGGCTTTATAAAGGCGACAAAGGAATTAATTTGGTTGGAATAGGAATATTAAATCCAAGCAAAAAAGAATACAACGACGACAAAAGCCCGTTTTTATTCAAAATAGATGTTCCCATACCAAAATTTTTATCATACCTGTCGTTTGGAGATTTTAACGCTTATGTGCCGGGAATAAAAGATATTATTGACGGCGGCTACACTACAAGCGACGGAAGCATAGCATTGTCGGCTCTGGAAAAAATGAAAAAAGGAAAACTTGCAATTGCCGCCTTAGCCGATTACAGTTCGGCAAAAGCCGACAGCGCATTGTTTGAACGAAAAGCCGACAGCATAAAAAATGCAATAACCGCAGCAGAATGTGTTGTAGAAACAGCCGACGGAGATACAATATTATTATTATCCGACGAAGTATTTGCAACGAAAAAAGCCACAGTTTACAGCAGAATTGCCGAGTCGCGCCAACAATTAAACGATAATATCAAATATTTCGGTTACGGATATATTAAAGAACCATCAGATTTGATTCCTCCCATATCGCTTACATTTTATGCGTTTAGAATAATGGTTATACTTGGCGGATTTTTACTGTTGCTTTTCGCGATTTCAGCGTATTTTTCATACAAAAATAAATTTGAAACCAAACGCTGGCTGCAATGGACTTGCTTAATTTCTATTTTGTTTGCAATTATTGCAGGACAAGCAGGTTGGGTAGTTGCCGAAGTAGGACGTCAGCCGTGGGCAATTCAGGATATGCTGCCTACATCAGCCGCAATATCACGATTATCGACATCATCGGTGCAAATTACATTTTTTATTTTCCTTGCATTATTTACAGTTCTGCTGATAGCCGAATTAAAAATTATGATAAATGCAATAAAAAAAGGTCCTCAAATTAATGAACAATAAAAATTAAACATTTATGGATACAACATACATATTTTTACAAAATTATTGGTGGTTTTTAGTATCGCTGCTGGGAGCATTATTGGTATTTCTACTGTTTGTGCAAGGCGGACAATCGTTGCTTTTCACCATAGGGAAAACCCCGATACAGCAAAAAATGCTGTTGAACTCTACCGGACGTAAATGGGAATTTACATTTACAACATTAGTTACTTTCGGAGGAGCGTTTTTTGCATCGTTCCCGCTGTTTTATTCTACAAGTTTCGGCGGCGCTTACTGGGTTTGGATTTTAATCTTGCTTTGCTTTGTGCTTCAAGCCGTATCATACGAATATCAAGCCAAAAAAGGAAATCTTTTGGGAACAAAAACATATAAAATTTTCCTTTTATTAAACGGAATTTTAGCACCTGTATTGATAGGAACTGCTGTTGGAACATTTTTCAACGGCGCTGAATTTATTGTGAACAAAGCACAACTTACGACAATAGGAAATCCCGTTATTTCGTCGTGGGCAACGTCTTGGCACGGACTCGAAGCGGCTTTTGTGGTGTGGAACGTTTTTCTGGGATTGGCAGTATTTTTCTTGTCGCGAGTGTTGGCATTGCTATATTTTATAAACAATATTAACGATGATGAGATACAGAAAAAATCGCGCAAACAATTAATTATCGAAACAATATTGTTCCTCGTATTTTTCCTTACATTCTTTGTGCATTTATTGTTTCAGAAAGGATTTGCGGTAAATCCCGACACAAAAGAAGTATTTATGCAATCGTATAAATATCTTAACAACTTTATTCAAATGCCAGTAGTGCTTGTAGTACTGTTGGTTGGAGTTGTAGGCGTGCTGTTTGGAATAGGAAAAACGATATTATCGGCAGCGTGGAAAAAAGGAATTTGGTTTGCAGGAACAGGAACAGTACTCACCGTTTTGGCATTGTTGCTATGCGCAGGCTGGAACGATACGGCATATTATCCGTCGCTTACCAATTTGCAAAGTTCGCTGACAATTCAAAACAGCAGTTCAAGTTTGTTTACACTGAAAACTATGGCTTATGTTTCAATTCTTATACCTTTGGTATTGGCGTATATTGTGTATGCTTGGCGCGCACTCGACATACATAAAATCACCAACAAAGAAATGGAAGAAAATGAACATACATATTAATATCTTATAAATCTCATAAAAAATACTCCTTTTAATTTCTATAAAGGAGTATTTTTTTGTTTTTAAAATTATACCAATTTAAAACTAAACGCTGTATTGCTTGGCTATCTATCGTGAAACCTTTGCAATGCAAAATCACTAATAACTTATTAATATTTAACATTTTAAATCACAAAATGCCCGACACTTACGGTAATGCAAAAGATTTTTTTGATGAGAAAACCAAAGACGGACAAATAAACAAAAAACGAAATCTGATTCAATACAAAAATCCAAGCAGCACAAAGCCAATGACTGACGATATTTTGATTTTCGACGGAACAGTATCTAACAAATACGGACATATCGCAATTATATCGAAAGTTACAGATAAAGAAATTGAAATTGTGCAACAAAATCCGGGACAATTCGAC
>JAITPP010000333.1 GCA_031289385.1 Prevotellaceae bacterium
CTTTATAAACAGAGATACACCATTTTTGAATAGTCTGATTAAATTGGACTATTCCTTCATTGTCTGTTATAGTCTCAGTATTTGCTTTGTTATTGCAGTCGCAAATAGACTTAGTTTTCCACTTTCCCGCAAGAAACAATTCCTGCCAGCAGCAATATCGCTGCTAATTTTAAAATTCTTGTATTCATATTTTTTCATATTTTAAGTATTATTAAAATTTATTTACGTGAAAAAATATTTTCACACACTCTCTCTTTTACGGCGAGAAGCCTGTGTTTTATACGATTGCGTGCAGTATTTGAGTAGTTTTTCATGGTTTTATTGTTTATATTTTTTCCAAATTTAAGAAATTATTTTAAACTTAACAAACGTTAAGAGTTAAATTTAGTTAAATAATAAGATTAGCATTTTGCTATTTTCAACAAAAAAAATATTTTTTGTTTTCGAAATATTTAGAGAGCCTGTGTTTTACGCCATTGCGTGGGTAAGTAAAGGGTTTTTCATTGTTGTTATTTTTGTACGTTTTAAAGTGCAAAATATACAAAAAATTAATTTAAATTAACAAAAATTTAGAAAATTTTGTTTTAGCACATTAACAGTACCAATTTACAACCAATTTTATTTCTATATTTTTTTCTGATTCACTCCCGCCCCAAACAACGAAAAATCAAACCGCACAGGGTCGTTGGCATCAATGTTGCGAAGGTTTTGCGTGATTTCTTCAACTGCTCGCCAATCGTTTTGTTTGCGTGTGAGCAAGCCGAATGTGCGTCCCATATTTCCGCTGTGAACATCAAGCGGCAAATATAATGCAGACATCGGAATCTGTTTCCACAAGCCAAAGTCCACGCCGCGATTGTCGTTGCGCACCATCCAGCGAAGATACATATTCAGCCGTTTGCAAGCCGCGCCTTTGGCTATTGACGAAAGATGTTTTTCGCAATGTTTTTCGTGTTCGATGCAGAAAAATTGCTCGCGAAAACGCGATAATACAATTCGTATATCATTAGTTTTGAGATATTCTTTTTCAAAAAAATTGCCTATGCTGCCAAACTTTGCACACAAACGCCGCAATGCGCGAACAAACGAAATAAAATCACGTCCGTTGAAAGTTCTGTAAACAAACGCCGACAAATGTTGCAATTCGTTTTCCGAAGCCGCTGTTACAAATTCGTAGGGTTGATTGTCCATATATTCCATCATTTTCATTGCGCTTTTTACAATGGCTTTGCGGTTTCCCCAAGCAATTGTGGCGGCAAAAAAACCGCTTATTTCAATATTTTCGCGAGCGCTGAAATTATGCGGAATCGAAATCGGGTCGGATTCAATAAAATCAATATTATTGTATTTATTGTGCAATGTTTCAAGCAAATCTATCAGCGTTTCGTTATCCATTTTTTTATTTTTCTAAATAAAATTTAATCATAAATCGTTAAGTATTTTGCCGTCGCTCATGGTGATTTTTCTGTCAGCCATTTCGGCAAGATTTTTGTCGTGAGTAACAATCACTATTGTTTGCCCGAAATTGTCGCGCAGATTGAAAAATAATTTATGAATTTCGTCGCGATTTTTCGAGTCGAGATTTCCCGAAGGCTCGTCGGCAAGAATAACGGCTGGATTATTTATCAGCGCACGCGCAATGGCAACCCGTTGCTGCTCGCCGCCCGAAAGTTGCGATGGCTTATGAGTTTCGCGATTTGCGAGATTTAAAAACGATAATAATTCTCGTGCTCGTTTTTCGGCTTTGTGCGGTTTTTCGTTTGCTATAAATGCCGGAATACAAATGTTTTCGATAGCCGTAAATTCGGCAAGCAGATTGTGAAACTGAAAAACAAATCCTATGTGTTTATTTCTGAAATCGGCTAACTCTTTTCCGTGCAACGAAAAAACATCCGTATTTTTAATTTTGACATTGCCCTTGTCGGGATTTCCTATTGTGCCTATAATTTGCAACAATGTTGTTTTTCCCGCACCGCTTGCTCCCACAATCGATACAACTTCGCTCTTGCCGATATTTAATTGTATTCCTTTCAGCACTTCAAGATTGCCGTAACTTTTATGTAAATCCGAAACTCGTATCATCTGATAATTATTTTTACAAAAATAATTAAAAATTAGATACAATTACATTTTAATATTATCTTCGCAATAAATTTTTATGAAAAATTGAAAATAAAACGATACATATTTTTATTAATTACGCTTTGTGTATTAAGCGTTGCCGTGTTTTTTGCGTTGAAAAAAATAAATATCAATCCGAAATATCACATTGGGCAAATTATTGACAGCATAAACGGCGTTTATGTTTATTACAACGGCGGAATTGATAATACCTGCGGGCGAAATATTGCAGCCGACAATTACAATTTAGGGCTGAAATATCAATGTGTCGAATTTGTGAAAAGATATTATTATCAACATTTAAATCACAAAATGCCCGACACTTACGGCAATGCAAAAGATTTTTTTGATGAGAAAACCAAAGACGGACAAATAAACAAAAAACGAAATCTGATTCAATACAAAAACCCAAGCAGCACAAAGCCAATGGCTGACGATATTTTGATTTTCGACGGAACAGTATCTAACAAATACGGACATATCGCAATTATATCGAAAGTTACAGATAAAGAAATTGAAATTGTGCAACAAAATCCGGGACAATTCGAC
>JAITPP010000282.1 GCA_031289385.1 Prevotellaceae bacterium
TAAAACTTAACATAATGTAAATTATAGGACAAACCTTGATGTAAAAAAATATTAAATAACAACAAAGATATAACAAAATATTAAATAACAACAAAGATGTAATTAATTATTAAATAACAACAAATTTTATGTTTAACAAAAAAAAGAAAGACTATGTATTTAATTAAATTAAAAAAAGCAGGCTTCAACAAAAAACTATTTCAAATAGTTGCCTGCATGATGTTTTTAATTCCTTCGTGTTTGCTTGCTCAAACAGGAGAAGGGATTACAGTCAAAGGACAAGTAACAAGCAATAATGAACCTTTGGCTGGTGTAACTATATTGGTACAAGGAATCAACAAGTATGCCACAACTGATGAAAATGGAAATTATTCTGTTGTTGTACCAAGCCAAAATTCTGTTTTGGTATTTTCGTCGATAGGTTACAAATTGGTAAGCCAAACTGTCGGCACGCGCAGCCTTATTAATGTTACTATGGAAGAAGATGTTGATAAGGTTGATGAGTTGGTAGTAGTTGGTTATGGTACTCAAAGAAAAGCCGACTTGACATCAGCAATTTCGGTATTAAGCGCCGATGAAGTATTGAAAGTTCCGGGCGGAATTGAAAATGCCTTGCAAGGCAATGTTGCAGGTGTGAACGTTTCCGGTGGAAAAATTCGTATTCGCGGTACAAGTTCCATTACAGGCAACACCGACCCGCTTTGGGTTGTTGATGGTATTATAGGCGGCACTGTACCCAACGACAATGAAATAGAATCAATACAGATTCTGAAAGATGCAGCATCGTCTGCTATTTACGGTGTGCGTGGTGCAAACGGCGTTATTGTAGTTACAACAAAGAAAGGAAAATTGGGCGCTCCTAAATTTGATTTTAATACATACGTAGGAACAGGTTCGCCGGCAAAGAAAATCCAAATGCTCAACGCCTACGATTATTCAGTGTATGTAAACGAATTGTTTTATAACGCTTCAACGCCTCAGGCACAGGCTGACGGAACATGGAATTTGGCTGTACCTCAAAACAACGCCAAACCCAGCCAGCCTATGGCAAATACCAACTGGTGGGACGAATATTTTTATTCGAATTTCTACCAAAATTATGATTTGGCAGTGAGCGGCGGCAGCGAACTGGTTACTTACCGCTTGGGCGGAACATTAACTGCCGACAAAAGAATAAACATTCCGCGCAACAGCAAAGGCAGAAATATATATGCCATAGTGCAGGGAACAAAAGGACGTTTTACATACGGCGGACGTGTGCAATTAGGTTACAGCAGCAGCAATACAACAGCAATGGCATCATTACAAAACACGCTGCAATTACCGCCGAATGAACCCGTATATGACGAAAACAATATAGAATCAAATCGCGGATATTATCAAACAGGTATGATAGATGGACTTGACATACCCAATCAAGCATTTTTTATTCACGAAGACAAAACAAAATCACAAAACCTAAATGCTATGGGAAATATTTTTGGAGAAGTTAAAATAATAGATTGGTTGAAATTTAAATTAACCTATACCAATGCGATAGGCAGAGCCAACTCTCAACATTTCCGTCCGCGATATGTTTTGGCAAGCGGCGGAGGCGGCGGAACTCAGGATTACAACTTCTTGGAAACAACCAACACAGGTTACGACCGCGAAACATACGAAACATTGCTCTCATTCGACAAGAAATTCGGTGCACATTCAATTTCGGGAGTTGCAGGGGTAACGAGCGAAAAATTCAAAACGTTCAACAAAAACTTTTCGGGACGCAGTCAGGAAATGACGGATTTTGGAGTTGAAAACAAATTTCAGGAAAATGTATCATCTGCAGGCTCAGAATTAGAAAATGCTTATTATTCTATTCTTGCCCGCGTAATGTATTCTTATGCAGGAAAATATTTGCTTACAGTCAATTTCCGTGCCGACGAAAGTTCAAAATTTGCACCGGGCAATCGCTGGGGATACTTCCCATCTTTCTCGCTGGGTTGGAGAATAAGCGACGAAACATGGATGAAAGAAGCAACATCAAGTTGGCTTAACAGTCTGAAACTGCGTGCCACACTCGGCTGGATAGGCAGCGACCTCGGCGTAGGAAACTATGCCTATCAGGCAGTAGTAAGTTCTGTAGGATATTTCTATACATTAGGACATCAAACAGTATATATGGGAGACAGCAATTATCCCGCGCCTCGTCCTGCAACCATTTCCAACCGCAACCTTAGCTGGGAAACAACACGCGATGCCGGTTTCGGTTTCGACCTTAGCGCTTTGAATAATAAACTAACAGTAGCTTTCGATTATTATAATCGAGAAGTATCCGATATGCTGCTTACTGTACAGTTGCCGTTAAGCGTGGGAAATGCCGCTTATTTCGGTAACCCTTCGGTTGTAATGAATGTCGGCACTATGACAAACTGGGGGCTCGAATTACAGGCAACTTGGAGAGATAATATAGGCGATTTCTCTTACTCAATTTCACCGAATTTCTCATTTTACAGAAACAAAGTAACTAATATTGGAGATTTGGAGTCTCTTGCAGGCGGATTAACAAGATTGACTGCCACTTCCGTTACCCGAACCGCAGTAGGACTGCCTGTTGCACAGTTTTGGGGGCTTAAAACAGACGGCTTGTTCCAAACAGATGCCGAAGCAGCAAACTATGTAAATTCAAGCGGACAACGACTTCAACCCTCTGCTGCCGCAGGAGATATTAAATATATTGACTTGGACGGCAACGGCTATATTGGCGATGAAGATAAAACCTATATAGGCTCGTCAATTCCCGATATTTCGGTTGGATTAAATATCTATTTGAAATATAAAGGTTTCGATTTTTCAATGCTGTTACAAGGCGATTTGGGAATTGATATTTATAACAACTGGAAACAAACACTATTGGCAGGAAGAGCAGTTCACAACCAAATGGACGATATTAAAAACGCTTTCCGCGCCAATGCTGTAACATTTACAACATCAGGCGGCGAAACAGTTACTCTTCCCGCAAATACCAATACATCAATTCCTCGTATTGTGAACGGAGATCCTAACCAAAACTCTATGAGAGCAAGCGATTATTTCGTCGAAAATGCCTCATATATACGCTGCAATAATATTACGCTGGGATATACTCTGCCTAAAAATTTATTGCCAAAAATAAGTATTGAAAATATAAGAATATACGCAGGCGTTAAAAATCCGTTTACCATTACATCTTATTCAATGTTCGATCCCCAAGTACCCAACGGCGGTTCTACTTTGGATAGAGGCGTTGATGGACAGTTTTATGATTTTACAGGTACATATTGGAGTCAACGCGAATTTTTTGCTGGCATACAAATAACATTTTAATTAACAATTTTAATATTTATAGATATGAAAAAAATAATTATTTTTTGTATAATTTCGGGAATTTTGATGCTAAATTTAACATCATGCGAACCCAAAATGGATTACTTAAATCCGGATACAGATGTTATAGAATCTTATTATAACACACAAGAACATTTGGTATATGCAGTAAACGGCATATACGGTATTTTTCAAGGGTTGAATATGTGGGGACGCGATATGCCTTACATACTCAATGCACGCGGCGATGAAGGAATTTTTACATTTAAAGCGTCAGCAGGTGACCCTACCGTAGTTCAATTAGCAGGTTATACTAACGGTGCAGAACATTCGGCTGTCGGTTCGGCGTTTGGCGATTTTTATACAATTCAATATACAGCCAATGTGGCATTGGAAAGATTGTTGGAAAATCAAGGAGGCGCTTTCGATATAAGCAAACCTCAAGATAAGGCTTTGTATGACAGATTGCTGGGCGAAGCATATTTTTTGAGAGGATTCAGCCGTTTCTATCTCACTTTCTTTTTCGGAGATGAAATAGTCGACCGCGATTATGCATCAGCTGGCGGTAGCGATTTCTACGCAATGCCGGCGGAAAAAGGCGTTATTTATCAACGAATGGTAGAAGACTTTAAAAAAGCGGAAGAACTGCTGCCTGTACGTTCGGTAATCTATGCAGATCCAAGCAATATAGGACGAGTAACCAAAGGTGCTGCACAAGCAATGCTTGCCAAAGTATATATGGCACGCCCCATTCTCGACGGCAGCGCAAGTGCAGGCTCGGCTGAATGGGATGAGGCAAAGATAGTGTTAAACAGAATTATAACTTCTAACGAATACGAATTGGTAAACAACTACCGAAACAACTCTTCCGAAGATGATGAAAATAATAAAGAATCGGTTTTTGAAATTCAATTTACCAGAAGCGAGGATGCTCCTTTCAATGTGCCTGTAGATTTTGTAGGCGGAGGACAAAATACTTGGAGGCAAGTATGTATGACTGTTCCTGACCCTGTATGCTGGTGGAATCTTATGCCTTCACTGTCGTTGTACAACGAGTTTGAACGTGATGGCTCTGGCAATATAATTGATGCACGCGCTTTTCAAGGACTTTGGATTCCGAACGGAGCAAAATTCAGAAAAGAAGGTTCTTGGGTTGATTACAATCTGTTGATTGCTGCCGGAGGCGACGATCGTGCAGCGTGGCGCGGAAAATATCTCGGTACGCGCAAATATGGAACAGATTATGACGGTTTTGATATGATGCGCGGCGGTGCTAACGACCGTATTATTCGCTATTCGGATGTATTGTTGATGTACGCCGAATGTTGCTTGGAAACAAACGACCAAAGCACAGCCCTGCAATATATAAACATGGTACGCGCACGCGCCAATAACCCGATAACCAATATTACCGATGCAGATGCAGGTATGTTCTACGCTGTGGGACAAGGTACATTGCCGACAGGCGAAGACCTTATTGCAGCAGCACCTACTTTGGGACAAGTACAGGATGGTGTCGGAAATGTGATTTTACCCGGATTACAGATTAACACTGCCCGCCGTTTATTAAAACACGAATATTCGGTAGAATTGTTTATGGAAGGCTGGCGTTTCTTCAACATGATGCGCTGGTATAACAATCCTAACGATCCTGATAGAAATATAATTTTAAATTCGCTTGTTGATAAATATAAAATGCAAATAGAACAAACAGGCTTGACAGGCACAGTACCGTTTGATTATAACAGACATTTGCGCATGCCCATACCTGCGGGCGAATTGCAAACTAATCCGAATATGCACGGAAATTCGGCAAACTGATTTTTTAATGCCACCTTTGCTCCTCTTTGTAATGGGGCAAGGGTGGCATTTTAACAAAGCATCAAAATAGACATGCAGCACAACAAAACAAAGGCTGTTTTTCTTAATCTGAAAGAGGCAGAAATCAGCAAATTAAAATTTAAAAATATAAAAAATATAAATTAATAAATTAATGAAAATTATGAAACATTTTATTTCAATTATCTTACTTGCGTTGCCCTTATCATTAATGGCACAAAACGCATCAATAAAAATCAACACCGACAGAGCAATCGGAGATATAGATCCCAATATTTATGGAGTATTTATGGAACCGATAGGCGCATCTACCGAACAGCCTATTCGTAATTCGCTTTACGGACCTCTCTACGATCCTTCATCGCCTCTGGCAAATGCAGATGGCTTCAAAACCGACTACATTGATGCAATGAAAGAAATTAAAATAACAAACATGAGATGGCCCGGAGGCAATTATGTTTCAACCTATGATTGGCAAGATGGCATAGGTCCAAAAGAACAGCGTCCGGTGCGCAAAGATCTTGCTTGGGGAGGCTACGATCCAAATCATGTAGGAACAGACGAATGGGTAAAACTTAATAAAGCAATGGGCAGCGAAAATGTAATCTGCATAAATCTTGGGCTTGGCGACTTAAACGACGCTCGTTATTGGATAGAATACACCAACGTGAAAAGCGGCACTTATTTTTCAGACCTTAGAGCTAAATACGGCAATCCCGAACCTTATAATGTTAAATACTGGTGTCTCGGCAACGAAGTTGATGGCTATCCGTGGATTATGGGCTACAAAAATGCCGAAGATTACTGCAAAATAGGATTGGAAGCAGCCAAAGCGCTTAAAGCAGTGGACAAATCAATAAAGTTAGTGGCTAACGGCTCTTCAAATTACGAATCAACAGGTATTTGGCTCGAATGGAATCGCAAAGTAATTACTGCCTTTACCGGCATAGCAGATTATATATCAATACATCGTTACTGGCACAATGGTTTGTCGGATGAAAATCGCGGCAATTATTACGCTTTTGTGGGCGAACCTGCAATGGATTTCGAAGAGAAAATATGCGCACCAAAAGCACAGGTTGAAATTGCCAAAGCATTATATCCCGAAAAGCAACAAATGTATTTGTCGGTTGACGAATGGGGCGCTTTTGGTCCGGGCATTCAAGGCATACTTGCAAATGCTATGTGTTTAAATTCTTTTGTTCGTCATGCCGATTTTGTTAAAATGGCAAATTACACAATGATGACGTCTATTTTATCTACTGATATGGCGCAAGGCAGAGAGAGCAGAGGTACATTCAAATCGCCTTTGTTTTATGTTTTCAAACTTTTCTCAAACAACTGCCGCGGCAAATCACTTGATACTTACGTTCAATGCGATACATTCAGCGTAGGAAGATTTAAAGAAATTCCATATCTTGATGTAACAAGCGTATATTCGGAAGATGGCACTACAATATACATCAATGTAATAAATCGTCATAAAGACAATGCTATTACCGCCGAAATCATCAACAACGGCGCAGCACAATTCGGCAGCAAAGCCCATATCAATAGCATTGAAGGCAGTCTCGAAGAATTTTATACATACGACAAGCAAAGCGAATATCCACCAAAAGAAAAAGATATTGATGTGAAAAACAATAAAATAGTTTATCCTTTTCCTGCTCATTCGTTTACTCAAATAGCAGTAAAAGTTAAATAACGTATGAAAAATTTATTTGATTATCGTTATAATAACTATCGCAACATAATTTTTACTTAACAATCAGTTATTTTTTGTTGTATAACAATCTTGAAACCCTAACAGCCATTCAAAACTCTGTTAGGGTTTGTTTTTGCAACAATACTAAACCTTACGACTTACGACTTGCGACTTTCAACTTACAACTAAAAAAAAAATTGCCTAAAATTTTTTTTATTCTGTAAATTTCAATATCTTTGATAATCAAAAATATTTTTAACATGAAAAAACTAATCGTATCAATTATTTTGGTTGCTGTTGTGGCAACAAACGTTTATTCCCAAAATTATGAGCCTCGACGTGAGTTTCGCGGTGCTTGGGTACATACTGTCGGAAATCAAAAATACAAAGAAATGACTACCGACGAAATGAAAAAGCATTTTACATCGCTTTTAGATGAATTTGAAAAGGCAAAAATTAATGCCGTAATTTTTCAGGTGCGCCCGCAGGCTGATGCTTTTTATACAAAAAGTATTGAGCCTTGGAGTAGATTTATAACAGGCACGCAAGGCGTAGCCCCCGTTCCTCTTTGGGACCCTTTGCAATTTATGGTTGATGAATGTCATAAACGCGGAATGGAACTGCACGCTTGGTTTAATCCGTATCGGGTAACATCCAACGACAAAGAAACGCTTTGCGACGAGCATCTTTATTACAAAAAACCATATCTGTTTGTTAAATATGGAAAACAAATATATTTCGACCCGGGTGAGCCCGAAGCCCGCCAACATACTGTAAAAGTTATTGCCGATGTTGTAACCCGATATGATATTGATGCCGTTCATTTCGACGATTATTTTTATCCTTACAAAGTAATGGAAAAAGGTAAAGTTGTTGATTTTCCCGACAGCGCATCGTTTGCAAAATACGGCGGCAAAGATGGCTTTACTCAGGAAACACGCAACGATTGGCGGCGCAATAATGTAAACGTATTGATACAGGAACTTGACAAAACAATTAAAGCAATTAAGCCTTGGGTGAAATTTGGAATCAGTCCGTTTGGCATTTGGCGCAACGTTAAAAGCGATCCGACAGGCTCGAACACAACAGGAGGCTGCGAAAATTATGACGACTTGTATGCCGACATAAAACTTTGGGTAGAAAAACGCTGGATTGATTACAACGTTCCGCAATTATATTTCGATATAGGACATCCCGCTGCCGACTACGAAACATTGTTAAAATGGTGGAGTGAAAATAATTACGGCGAAAATCTTTATATAGGACAAGATATTGGAAAAACGGTAAAAGTAAAAAGTCGTGAAAAAGAAGGTGAATTTTTAAATCAACTTCCGCGAAAAATGCAATTGGTGCGTACCGACAAAAACATACACGGCAATGTTTGGTGGTCGGGTTATTCACTGCTGCGCAATCCCGACGGTTTTACCGACAGCTTAATAAATTCATATCAAACAAAAATCGCCTTAATGCCGAAATATAAAAACATAGATACTGTTGCTCCCGATGTTGTAAAAAATCTGAAAATGATACGCCGAAATTCTAATAATTATTTGACATGGCTTGCGCCCGAAACTAACGATGTCATGCAAAAAGCGGCTTATTACTGCATATATATTGTAACGCAAAATAATGAAGATATCAGCAATAAATCGCCCATTGCAATTACTCAAAATACGGAATTTCAAATTTTGAAATCAGGAATTTATGCCGTAACAACGCTTGATAAATTGCAAAACGAAAGTCGCCCGATTTATATCAACATAAACGCAGATAAACTATAAAAATTGAAATTATAATGGAAAAGTCGAAAGTATATTTTACCAATTTGCACACAAATCCATCAAACAATTTGCTTGATAAATTGGAAAATCTGATAAAAAAAGCAGGCATAGGAAACATTGATTTTGAAAATCAGTTTACGGCAGTAAAAATTCATTTCGGAGAGCCCGGAAATTTGGCTTATATACGCCCGAATTATGCTGCACGAGTAATAAAAATTTTGAAAAAACTCGGAGCAAAACCATTTCTTACCGATTCAAACACGCTGTATTCGGGCGGCAGGTCGAATGCTGTTGATCACTTAAAATCGGCAATGGAAAACGGTTTTAATCCTATCGCCACACATTGCAACATTATGATTGCCGACGGATTAAAAGGAACAGAATATCGCGAAATAAAAATAAATGGAGAATATTGTAAAGCCCCAAAAATAGGCTCAGCAATTGCCGATGCCGATATTTTTATAAGTATGAACCATTTCAAAGGACACGAACAGGCTGGATTTGGCGGCGCACTTAAAAATATAGGAATGGGAAGTGCAAGCGTTGGCGGAAAACTCGAACTTCACTCAACATCGCAACCTCAAATAATTAAAGAAAATTGCAAAGTTTGCGGCGTTTGCGTAAAACATTGTGCACACAACGCAATAACCATTGAAAACAGATGCGCAACGATAAATTATGAAAAATGCGTAGGCTGCGGACAATGTGTAGCCCTTTGTCAATACGAATCGGCAGTGATGGGAAAAAGCGATACTTCGGAACGATTAAACTGCAAAATTGCCGAATATGCAAAAGCCGTGTTGGCTGATAAACCTAATTTTCATATAAATTTTATAATGAATGTTTCGCCCGAATGTGATTGCTGGAATCACAACGATGTTGCAATAATTCCGGATATTGGCATTGCCGCATCGTTCGACCCTGTTGCGCTCGACACGGCTTGCGTTGATTTGGTAAAAAAAGCGCCGATAAACATTTTCAGCACACTTCATGAAAAACATAATCATGATGAAATGGTTGGCGAAGATAAATTCACACTCGTACATCCTAATGCCAACTGGCTTGCAGGACTTGAACATGCCGAAAAAATAGGAATAGGAACAACTAAATATGATTTTATTGAAATTTAGAAAACAATTAACAATTACGTAATACGGAAATACAGAATACAGAGTACAAATTACGCAATACAAAATACGCAAACGAATTAACAAATTAACATATTAGCAAATTAACAAATTAATTAAATTATGAAGAAATTACTATTTACAGCCATTATAATGGCAATTAGCCTTGTGTCGTTGGCACAGGAGAAAAAAGCAGAAGAGAAAAAACCTGCAACAGGGTATGAATTTACAATTGTAAAAGAATTGAAATCGACACCTGTAAAAAATCAAAGCCGCAGCGGCACTTGTTGGAGTTTTTCGGGTTTGGCGTTGTTCGAATCCGAATTGCTGCGTATGGGAAAAGGCGAATACGATTTGTCGGAAATGTTTGTATCGCGCGATAATTATACAAAAAAAGCCGAAAAATATGTTCGTTTACACGGAACAATAAATTTTGCAGGCGGCGGCTCGTTTGAAGACGTTGTTGAAACACTTCGCAATGCAGGAATTGTTCCCGAAGAAGTTTACAACGGAATAAATTACGGCGGCACAATACACGATCACACCGAACTCGACCGTGTAACAGAAGCCTACGTTGATGCCGTAATAAAAGGAACTAAACTGACAAAGGCGTGGAAAAACGGATTTAACGGAATTTTAGATGCTTATTATGGCAATTATCCCGAACATTTTACCTACAAAGGCGTTGAATACACTCCAAAATCGTTTGCACAATCATTAGGTTTGAATATGGACGATTATATCGGAATAACATCGTTCACGCATCATCCTTTCTACAAACCTTTTGTTATTGAAATTCCCGACAATTACATTTGGGGATTAAATTATAATGTTACAATCGACGAGTTGATTGAAATTATCGACAATAGCATCGAAAAAGGCTACACCGTTGCGTGGGGTTCGGATGTAGGCGAACGCGGATTTCAATATCGCAAAGGCGTTGCTGTTGTTCCCGATGTTGAAATAAATAACCTTAGCGGAACAGATCGCGAACGTTGGGAAACACTAAGCAAACAAGAACGCGAAACCGAAATTTTCAAACTCGACAAACCCGTTACCGAACTTAAAATTACACAAGAAATACGTCAAGAGGCGTTTGATAATTACGAAACCACCGACGATCACGGAATGTTAATAGTAGGAATTGCAAAAGCACAAAACGGCGCAAAATTTTACAAAGTAAAAAATTCGTGGGGAACAGACGGCAGCGAATATGCAGGATACTTCTACGTTTCCGAAGCCTTTGTAAGATATAAAACAATAAACCTTCTGGTAAATAAAAACGCACTTCCTGCAAATATAAAAAACAAACTTTGAAAGAATGAAGAGTTAAGAATTAAGAATGAAGAATTAAGAATGAAGAATGAAGAATTGAGCCCCCAGCCCCTAAAGGGGAGTTTGGCAGTGCAGAAAATTTTGGCAGTGCAGAAAATTCCCCTTTAGGGGATTTAGGGGCAAAGAGAATTAAGAATGAAGAGTTAAGAATGAAGAATGAAAAACAA